>NZ_JAUSPP010000080.1:0-293136 GCF_030656585.1 Rhodonellum sp. | reverse complement strand
CGGTGACCATCATTTGGCTTTGATCAAAGGGGAATGGGCCATAGACGAACCGGTCATGGTGCGGGTACATTCTTCCTGTATTACAGGAGATATATTCGGTTCCTGTCGATGTGATTGTGGATCACAGCTTCACCACGCCATGGAAATGGTCCAGAAGGAGGGGAAAGGGGTTGTGCTGTACATGAATCAGGAAGGAAGAGGAATTGGGTTGATCAATAAGCTGAAGGCATATAAACTTCAAGAGCAGGGAATGGACACCGTTCAGGCAAATCTTGCCTTGGGATTTCCAATGGACAATCGTGATTACGGGGTAGGAGCTCAGATTCTTAGGGATTTGGGAGTAAGCAAAATCCGTTTGATTTCGAACAACCCTACTAAAAGAGTTGGCCTTTTGGGTTATGGGCTTGAAATAGTAGAACAGATTCCCATCGAGATCCTTTCGAATCCACACAACGAAAAATACCTGGCTACCAAGCGCGACAAGATGGGGCATACCATCATGAAAAACAAATGATCAAAATGCCCTGAGCAATCGGGGTATTTTGTTTTATAAAATTGGATGCTCAATCAACCAATCCTAGCCCAAATGCGTTACTTAGTTAGTAACACCAAAAAACAAATCGATATGAATAAGATACTGCTTTCTTCTCTTTTCATATTCTTTATGGGCCAACATCTGATTGCACAACAGAATCAGTTTCCTTCGCAGATTTGGCACCAAGGGAAAATAATCACCAATGCGGGTCAGGTATTTCAAGGCAACATCAAGTATGATCTTGATAACAATCTAGTACAGATGCAGGACCAGAACTTGGAGACTTTTGGCGCCTCAAATGTGTCCCAATTTGAAATATTTGATGAAATCTATGGGGGAATAAGGGTGTTTTATGCGCTCCCCTATGCTTTGGCCACAGATTACGAAACACCGGTTTTCTTCGAAATCCTCACTCAGGGAGATGATATTGCTTTGCTCTGTAGAGAGTATATCGCCACAGACAACAGAGGGGTGGGTATGTATGGATCGATGATGATGAACCCCATGTGGGGACCCCAAATGATGGGTGCACATCGCATGGCCTTCAATTATTACTTTTTTAAGGATGGTAAAATCCAGAAGTATTCGCAAAAGAAAAAAGAGCTGTTTGATTTTTTTGGAAATAGGGCAGATGAAGTCGAGCTGTTCATGAGAAAAAATAGACTTTCACACGACAAAAGAGGTGATTTACTGAGAATTACAGCTTATTACAACCAACTTAATTAATTATTTATGTCAAAAAAGCCCCTTATTCTTGTGTCAAATGATGATGGAATAACATCTAAAGGCATCAGGGTATTAGTTAGCATTATGAAAAAACTGGGTGACGTAGTCGTCGTGGCACCCGATAGCCCACAATCCGGAATGGGTCATGCCATCACCATCGGTGAGACACTCAGGTTATATGAAGAAGATATTTTTGAGGATGTAGTTGCATTCAAATCCAGTGGTACACCCGCGGATTGTGTGAAATTGGCCAAACATCATGTGTTGAAAGAAAGAAAGCCTGATCTGGTGGTCAGTGGCATCAACCATGGAAGCAATACCTCCATCTCAGTGCTCTACTCGGGGACCATGTCGGCGGCAATAGAAGGTGCTTTGGAAGGATACCCTTCTATCGGTTTTAGTCTTTGTGATTACTCTTCCAAGGCCGAATTTGACCATTTGGAAGAATATGTCTACAAAATCTGCAAGCAGGTACTGGATCATGGCATGGCCAAGGGAGTTGCGCTAAACGTGAACTTTCCCCCAAAAAGAAACGAATCCATCAGAGGAATCAAGATTTGTCGCCAAGCACATGCAAAATGGCAAGAAGTATTTGAGGAACGCTTTGATCCCAATGGACGCAATTATTTCTGGATGGCGGGCAATTTTGTCAATTTTGATAAGGGAGAAGACAATGACGAATGGGCAATCGCCAACAATTATGTTTCCATTGTCCCTTGTCAATATGACTTGACAGCACACCATGCCATCTCTCAAATGAATCAGGATTGGAACTGGGAAATGTTTTGATCTTAAGTGGTAAGACCCGATTTGGAATTATTAAAATTAAAAAATCACTCCTCAGAGTCTGATCAATTTATTGGATTATGCAATAAAAGCTGATTCGGATTCCCCGCTTTTGTTGTATAATCCATTGATTATATGCAACTTGTTTTCTAATATTCATGAAATAACGCTCCTGATTCCAAGCATGTATAGAAAATTCATTTTTTTGATTGTTATCGCCATTATTCCGAATTTTACTGATGCGAGGCAAAAGAATGCGGATAGCTTGAAACAGGTAATCCGCCAACAGCCAAGTGGTTCCTTAAAAATTGATGCCCTGAACAAGCTAACTTTTTTATTAAGGGAACTGGATTTGGAGGAGGCTTTGTCCTATGGAGAAACTGCCGAAAAAATGGCGGTAGAATTCCAAGATAGTCTGGGATTGGGTAGGGCAATGGGGAATATAGGTTGGATCTACTACCGCTTGGGAAAATGGGAGCCAGCTTTCAGGTATTCTAGAACTGCCTATACCATAGGGGTTTCTCAAGGCGATTATAGAGAGGTTGCCATGGTGCTGAATAATCTTGGAGCACTCTATTACCAACAAAAAAATTATGTAGAAGCACTCAAAAAATTCAAGGAAGCTTATGGCCTGGGACTTCAATTAAATGATCCTTATGTCAAAATCAGGAGTGTGAACAATATTGCATTGAATTTTTCCCTAATTGGGGAGTTGGATTCGGCAATGGTTTATGCCTTAGAGGCCTTGAAAGTAAATGAACAGGATGGTTCTCATTATTTTTACAGTTTTACAAATCGGGTAATCGGAGATATCCACATGGGTAAAGGGGAATTGTCCAAGGCCATTGACACCTATAAGCACTCTCTGGAAGTGAGCTCACATCAGAAATTGAAATCATTTGAAACCTCCGTGTTGCACAGATTGGGCAATGCATATCTTAAAAATGGGGAGATTTCCAAATCTATTCAAGTACTGGAAAGTGGCTTGGAAATAGCGAGATCCAACTCCTTTAGGGATGAATTGCTCCAAATCTATAAAAATTTGGCGAAGGCTTATGAGGAATCCGGAGATCTACAAAAAGCATTTATTTATCAAAAATTCTATATCGAGCTCAATCAAGAACTTGATTCTGAATCAGACATGAACCGATTGGCCTTGGTACAGGGAATGTTTGAGGTAGAGAAGTCAGAGACGGAGCTTCTTTATTTGAAATCCGAAAATGAACTTAAAGCCATCAAATTGGATTCGGTGGAAAAGACTGTGTTTTTTATGACCCTTGCTGCGGTTGTATTCGTGGTATTTTTAATTTGGCTTTTTATTCTGAATAGAAAGGCCGAAGTCACCAACATAAACCTCAAACAGGAGCAGGTAAAAGTAAACCTTCAAAAGAAGGAATTGGAAATTAAATCTTTGGAACTTCAAGATGCCAATACTACCAAGAATTCCCTTTTTTCCATTCTTGGCCATGATCTGAGAGCACCTGTTGCACAACTGAAAGGCGTATTGGATTTGATCCATCAAAAGGAACTGAGCAAAGAGGAATTTGAATCCATTTCCAATACCTTAAAACGTGATGTGGATGCCTTGTTTGTCAACCTTGACAATTTACTCAATTGGTCACGTACACAACTGGATGGGTTTAGGGTGAATATGGCGGAATTGGAAGTTTCTGAAGTTATCCTGCCTTGCTTAAACCTTTTTGAATACCAAGCAAGTACAAAAAATGTAAGCTTTAAAATTCTCATTCAGCAAAACGCGTTGATAATGGCCGACAAGGATCTGTTACAAGTAGTTTTGCGTAATTTTATTAGCAATGCCCTTAAATTTTCCAAAAAAGGAGGGGTGATAGCTGTTTTTACCGAAGAGACAGCTCTCAACACTATATTGAAAATCCAAGATTATGGCATCGGTATGACAAAAGAGCAAGTGGAGGCCATTACTGGAGTGGATATACTTATGAAATCAAGTATGGGAACGGAACAGGAACGGGGCACAGGCTTGGGCTTGATCCTTTGTAAGAAGATCATCCCTATGATGGATGGGGCCATGGAAATTCAAAGTGAAAAAGGTAAGGGTACCTTGATAACCCTTACCTTACGCAAATCCACCATTACTTTGCCTGCACAAGTGGTTTAAAAACAAAATTGTCTGGACTTATTTTTTTCTGGATCAATCCCAATCTTTTTAAAATGTTCATTGTGTTTTCGAAAATCTCCAAATCCACCCGAGAATCTTCCGCCCATTGGGTTTGCTTAAGCCAAGCTTGAATATCTTCCTGTAAAATCCCGTATTTATCGCTCAACTGGATCGGGAAATCAGGGTCAGCACGGAGCGTACTTGATTTTTCATAGACCAAATCCCTCAATTTTCGTAATATTTCACGGTGTTTTTGAATGGATTCATCGGATGCCACGATCACAAAGCAGGGCCAAGGCGTCGGTATTTCGCCAATTCTCTTGAAAGAACCCTGGTCAACCAAAGGTTTGGTGGTGTATTTTTCCCAAAGAAAAGTCTTCGGAATATCGCTGATAAAACTTTTTTTGGCACCTTCCATATTGCCAATAACCTCAAACTCCAAAACACTGAAATCCCATTTTTCTCTTTCGGCCAACAAAAAAGCCATTAGGTGAGAACCTGAACCAAACCTGCTGATGAGAAAAGGTGCATTTTTTAATTCTCCCAATTCAGTCACTTTGGACCTTCCGGAAACATGAATACCCCAAACCAAAGGGGATTTGACATGAAACCCGATAATACTTCCGGGGTTACCCTCTATTTTATCTTTCACAAAACTTTCTGTCAGTACGATGGCGACATCTGCGTTCCCTTCCCGAATCGCCTTGTTCATCTCTCCCGAACCTCTGGATTCATTTTGCCACTCCAGCTTGATTTCCTGATCTAAAAAAGGTTGACTTTCCACCACTTTTTCCCACACATAATTAAAATGTTCTGGTACGCCTATGATTCTTATAGTTTCCATAATCAATTTTTTTCGAAATTATTGCTCCATTGAGAATTCTAATATAATCTCTTTAAATCAAACAAATTTCAATTCTGGATGTGCATCCTTTGGGATGGATAAGTGGAGATCAAACATCATGTGTGGCGCCTCTATCGGTGATCAGAAGGTTACACAATCCAGCAAGAATCAATGAAGTCCCCGCCAAAACCATAGTAAAGATAACTTCCTCGCCAAACAAGAATTTATACAAGAAATTGATGCCCCCCAAAGCAGCCACAATCTGCGGGATTACGATAAACATGTTGAAAATACCCATATAAACTCCCATTTGCTTGGGATTTACCGTACCCGAAAGCATGGCGTAGGGCATGGAAAGGATACTTGCCCAAGAAATCCCCACCAAAGCAAAGCAAATATGGAGCATCCAAGGCGCTGAAATATAATAGATCAGGATAAAACCAAATCCGCCAGCAATTAAACTGAACATGTGCACCAATTTTCGGTTGATTTTCATTTTACTGGTGACAAATGCCAAAATCAAAGCAAAAAACATGGAAACCAAACCATAGGTTCCAAGATAATTCCCAACGCTGTCCGCAGCATCGTTATACGCCACGGAAGACGTATCGGTGGATTTGAAAATGTGTTCGGTAATGGCTGGAGTGGCGAAACTCCACATCGTGAAAAATGCAAACCAAGAGAAAAATTGGACCAATCCCAATTTTTTCATCACCAAAGGCATCTCCGCAATGTTTTTGAAAATCTCCTTGAATCCATTGAAAAAACCTTTGCTTTCCTCATTTTCCCTTTGGAAAATTTGTAGGTCTTCGGGTGGGTACTCTTCGGTTTTGAAAATGGTAAAGAGAATGGAACTTAACAATACAAAAGCGCCTATCCCAAATGCAAATTTAACCGAATCGGGGATGATCCCTGGTTCTGCTGTGTTCGGGATACCGATCTGGGTCATCATCCAAGGGAGATTACTCGCCACCCAAGTGCCTATCCCGATAATCAAGGTCTGCACCACAAATCCATAGGACCGTTGGCTGTCTGGTAGTTTGTCTGCAACCAAGGCCCTGAAGGGTTCCATGCTGATATTGATGGATGCGTCCAAAATCCAAAGTGATCCTGCCGCCATCCACAACGCACTTGAATAAGGGGCGAAAAACAAAGCGGCAGTACTCAAGACTGCACCAATAAAGAAAAATGGTTTCCTCCTTCCGAAGGTTGGATGCCAAGTCCTATCGCTGAGGTAACCCACGATGGGCTGCACCAACAGTCCGGTCAAGGGTGCGGCTATCCAAAGCAGCGGAATGGCATCTTTCTCCGCACCAAGGGTTTGGAAAATACGAGACATAAAACCTCCTTGAAGCGCGAAGCCAAATTGAATGCCCAGAAACCCGAAACTCATGTTCCAGATCTGCCAAAAATTGAGGCGCGGTTTTTCTATGATTTTTAGCATTATTTTGGGGCAATTGATAATTAACGGTTATGGGTTGTATTGGATTTCTATTGGAGTTCAATCGAAAAGGCTTCAGCCAGATGATCAATGGTGACGCTTTGGATTTCCTCTATATCAAAGTAGGGGTGGAGTTGATCCGGTAAGGGATCCAATTCAGAAAGTTTATCCAGAAAAGCCATGTTTTCCTTCTTGGTTGTTATAAGCTCTCCAGCAAATTTGATTTTTTTGATATCCAGGCCGTGAAAAAGAAGCTTTACAGAGTGGAATGCTGAGGCAAACTGCCCTTCAGATTTTCTGAAATGGAGTATTTCTCCTGTGGATGCCCATTCGATTTCCCTTTTGAAAAATCCACCGTTTTTATATGCCATGCTATGTCCATCATCTTCGTAGTGCAGATACTGGGCTTTTCCTTTGCTGTTGTAAAAATGAAGTCTTAAAATACCATCGTGCTTTTCACCTGTATGCGAAACGTCTGATTGTAGTGCCAGTACAGATCCTGCTTTTACAAAAACCGGTAGGTAATTCAAGGGGGTATCGACGTAAATCACCTGATTGCCCGAATATTTTTGATCATTGAAGAGGTAATACCATTCTCCCTCGGGGAGATATACTTTGGCGATTTCCTTGGTGCTTTCTACAGGGGCGATCAGGAATTTATCACAGAAAATATATTGATTTTGGTAAGCCGTTTCATACACATGGGGATCATGTGGGAAATCGATGGCAAGACTTCTGGCAATCGGCAAGCCATCGACAGTGCTTTTGTAAAATCCGCTGTATAGAGTTGGCAGTAGACGATACCGAAGTTTCATGTAATTTCTGGAAATTTCTTCCACTTCTTCCCCAAATGACCAAGGCTCTGCGTCATTGCTGTTGATCATGGAATGGGCCCTGTAGAGTGGCGCAAAAGTGGCAATACTCATCCATCTGGCAAACAACGATTTGCTGGATTCTCCACAAAATCCTCCGACATCATATCCAGCAAAAGACACGCCGCTGAGGCCCAGGCTATTGACAAGGCGAATGCCCGCCATCATGTGTTCTTCGCTGGCCACATTATCACCTGTCCAGGCAGCGGCAAAACGTTGGATACCTGAAAATCCCGATCTGCTTAGGACAAAGGGTCTTTCTTCGGGATTGTGAAGCAAACTTCCCTCCATCGCAGCTCTTGCCATCTGAAGACCATAAATATTCCTGGCTTTTCGATGGCTGACTTCTTCTCCTTCATAATGGAAGTTCAAGAGATTTGGTGTAAACTGACCCCAAGAAGCCGGTTCATTCATATCCGTCCAATAGCCATCTACTCCGATTTCTTGATAGAAAGCCATTTTTTCGGCCCACCATGCTCTGGTTTCTGTTTTGGTGAAATCCGGGAAAGCACACCAGCCCGGCCAAACCTGTCCTTCATAAATTTCCCCATCGGGATATTCCACAAAAAGTCCTTTTTCTATGCCTTCGGCATAAGGAAGGTAATCTTGATCAGATTTGATTCCAGGATCCATGATCACGACCACTTTAAATCCCTTTTCCTTCAAGCTGCTTACCATCGCCTTTGGGTTGGGAAATTTTTCGCCGTCAAATGTGAATACCTTGTACTTTTCCATATGGTGGATATCCAAGTAGATGACATCTGCAGGCATGTTTTTTTCACGAAAAGTGTTGGCTAGTGTCATCACTTCTGAATCTGGATAATAGGAATACCGGCATTGTTGGAATCCAAGAGACCAAAGCGGTGGCATCTCCATGCGTCCCGTCAATGTGGTGTATGCGCTGATGATTCCTGAAACAGTCGAGTCGTGGAAAAAATAATAATCCAAATCACCATCTTCAGCACTGTAATATACAAATCGGTTGTTGGAAGCACCAAAATTGAAAACGGTCTTGTGGGAGTTGTCAAAGAATATACCATAAGCCAGATTATTGTGCAATCCTATGTAGAATGGGATGGACATATAGAGCGGATCATCATTCACCCCATAGGCAAAATAATCCGTGTTCCAGTTGGTATAGGCACGTCCAGCCCTATCGAGATTTCCTGTTTTTTCACCCAGCCCGATGAATCGCTCCTTTTTCTGAACTTTTTTGTAATTGCTAACTTCTGTACCCAGCCATGAAACCGCAAAAGCTGGATCATCTTGGTTCAAAACTATCCCATCCGGGCTTAAAAAGGTCAGGCCAAATGGGGAAAGATTAATTTGAACATGGATTTTTGAAGTTTCAAGAGAAATAAATTTGTCATTTTCCACAACAGAAAAATCCAATTTTTTTGGGCTTCCAATGACGCTGTAGGGATTTGGGGAAAAATCATCGTCTTTGCTCACCTGAATCCGGATGGTGTGCACTTCATACAAAGTGATCGAAAAATTAGCCTCGGAAGTTTTTCCAGAGATTCCAATTTCCGATTTTTCCCAAGATTGAACTTCTCCTATGGCAAGGTTTTGCTTTCCCTTTCTTTTATTGGTCACTTCCGTCATTTGTATGGGTAATTTAAGCTGTATGTTTTAATTTGGGCAATTGCAAAAATCTAATTTAGGAAGGAAAATCAAAGTAAAAAACAATGGCAAAAGAAGCGGAGCAGACCCTGGCGAACAACGCAAGAATTAATGCCCCAAAACAAAAAATATGGCCCTATTCAAACGTTTGCACAAATAAAGCGGCCCACATGAAAATTAACCTAGAATTTTTTTCTTTGGGAAGATTGCCGGATAATGAGCTCAGTTTCCAGCACTATGGTTCGGTGTTCCCTGGTGGTGATGGCCTCTTTTTTCTTGTCGATCAGGTCCAAAAGCAATTTAGTGGCTGTTTGACCAATATTGAACCCATGTTGGGAAACCGTGGAAAGCGGTGGGTCAATCATTGCCGAAAACTGCCAATCGGAGAAGCCAACGACTCCGACATTTTCTGGTATTTTAAGGCCTAGCGATTTGAGTGCCATCATGCTGCCCGCCGCAGCGATATCATTGGAGGCAAACACCCCGTCCGGAACAGGTGATTTCTCGAAAATTTCTTTGGTGATCTGAAAACTTTCTTCCTGCGTGCCTTTCGGGCATTCAATGATCCAATCCTGATTCAGTGGGATATTGGCCTGCTTTAAGGCTTCCATATAGCCTTTTTGCCTTTGCTTGCTGATGTCCAGATTTTTGGGTCCTGCGAGATGAACGATTTTTGTACAGCCTTGTGCGATCAAGTGCTTGACAGCCTCGAAAGCTCCTTGGAAATCGTTGACGGTGACATTTACTGTATTCTCAAGGTCGGGAACCCGATCAAAAAAGACAATGGGGAAGTTGATGTCAATCAATTTTTTGAAGTGCTCAAAATCAACTGTCTCCTTAGAAAAACTCACCAACAGCCCATCAATCTGATTGGAAAGCATTGTCTCTATACTCGATTTTTCTCTGGCAAGGCTTTCATTTGTTTGGCAAAGAATGACATTGTAGCCATTTGAAAACGCGATTTCCTCCACTCCACTGATGACTGTTGAGAAGAAAAAATGAACCACTTCAGGGATGATCACACCGATGGTGAAAGATTTGCTTCTCCGCAAGCTCATGGCCACGGCATTGGGCCGATAGCTCCATTTTGCTGCCAAAGCTTTCACTTTTTCTTTTGTCTCATCACTGATTCCCGGATAGTCTTTCAATGCCCGGGAAACTGTCGATGGGGAGATATTCAACTCTTTGGCAATGTCTACAATCGTAACTTGTCCTAATTTCATAGATAGTGATAATACTAGTCTGCTGACCAAATGTTTTGTCCCGATTGGGATTGAAATAAAAGATCAGATAGCCACCGCGTAATGTAATACTCCCTAGAACAATAAAAAAGTATTTTTTTCATTTAGGAAGTGCAAACGATTGCGGTGACGTTTGCACTACTTTTTTTGTGATTTTCTGGAAAAAGAACTTGCTTTTCGCAATTCATGGGGTAATATTTCGAATTAACATGCAAACACAACTCCCAAAATTACTGGCTGCCATTTTGTTTTTGACAATGGCTCAATTTACTTATGGACAGGTGACTACGGTTCCTGGATTTCCACGGGGGGATCAAAAAGTAAAGATTATATACGATGCTTCCAAAGGAACCACCGAGCTTTCAGGTGTGGACCCCATCTATATCCATATTGGTGCGATTCTCCAGAATCCCACCTCCACCGTTTGGGCAATCGTGCCATTTCAATGGGGCACAGCCAATTCAAATGCCAAAATGACAAAGGTAGCAGGTACTGCCAATACCTGGGAGTGGGAAATGACGCCCAATGATTTTTTTGGTACCACTGCAGATCAGAAGATTTACAGACTTGGGCTGGTTTTTAGAAATGCTGATGGGACCAAAAAAGGGGCGTCAGAAACCAATTCTGATATTTTCATCGAGCTCAGCCAAGGGTTTCAGGTTGCATTTACCAAACCCAAAGCACTTTCCGTACTGCTTGAAATAGGGGATACCCAAGAAATTGAAATTGTGGCTTCTGAGAATGCAGATCTTACGCTAAGCCTTGACGGGGATGAAGTAGCAGCTGCCACCAACAAAGATAAACTTCAATACTCCTTTACAGCCCAATCAGAGGGTGTTTTTTCGATTTTGGCGAAAGCTACCCAAAACCAGCAATCAGCTTCCGAAGAGCTGCTGATCAATGTGGTTGGCCAAAGCCCCCAGTTGCCATTGCCAATAGGTGCTAAAAAAGGGATCAATTATCTCTCAGATTCAGAGGTGATCTTGGCATTGGAAGCTCCGAACAAGAAAAATGTGTTTGTCATCGGAGATTTCAATGATTGGCAAGTATTGCCTCAATATCAGATGAATGCAACGCCGGATGGGGAGATTTTCTGGTTGAAATTGAATGGGCTTATTCCGGGTCAAGAATATATCTTCCAGTATTTGGTGGATGGCAGCATCAGGATAGGAGATCCCTATGCGGATAAAATTTCCGACCCTTTCCATGATTTGGAGATCATCAATGACAACAGATATTCTGGCTTGAAGCCTTTCCCCTCCGGTAAAACAGAGTTCCAAGCCACCTACCTCCAAACTGCACAAACTGCATATCCTTGGAAATATTTAGATTACAAGAAGCCTGCTGTTGAGGAATTGGTGATTTATGAACTCCTGATTCGGGATTTTGATGAGCGGAGAAGTTATAAGGCGGTGACCGAAAGACTGGACTACTTGGTGGATTTGGGAATCAATGCAATTGAACTGATGCCAGTTCAGGAATTTGAGGGGAATCTTTCTTGGGGATACAATCCTGCTTTCTTTTTTGCTCCCGATAAATATTACGGAACCAAAGATGAGTTGAAGACACTCATCGATGAAGCGCACAAAAGAAATATAGTGGTCATCATGGACATGGTCCTCAATCATGCCTTTGGTCAAAACCCAATGGTTCGGCTTTACAACGACGGCGACTATGGCGCACCCACCGAGGAGAATCCCTGGTTCAACAGGGCAGCCAAACATCCCTTCAATGTTGGTTATGACTTCAACCATGAAAGTGCCTACACCAAATCTTTTGTGGATTCTGTAAACAATTATTGGCTGACAGAATACAAAGTGGATGGATTTCGTTTCGATTTGAGCAAAGGTTTTACACAAGTCAACTCAGGAAACAATGTGGGCTTTTGGGGACAAAAAGATGAATCAAGGATCGCAATATGGAAGCATATTTATGATCGGATCAAGGGAAATCATCCCGACGCTTATGTGATTTTGGAGCATTTTGCCGATAACGTGGAGGAAAGGGAGCTGGCTGAGCATGGACTCCTGCTATGGGGCAATATCAATGGTGATTTCAGGGAAATGGCCAAAGGAAATTCCAATAACTTCAATTGGGCGTATTTCAAAACCAGAGGATGGGCAAATAACAATCTGATCAGTTACATGGAAAGCCACGACGAAGAAAGGACGATGTGGGAATCTCTGACCTACGGGCAGACTTCCCCTTTAAACATTCGAAACCTCAGCAATGCCGTGAACAGGAATCAATTGATGTCTGCATTTTTCTTCGCCATACCCGGACCAAAAATGCTTTGGCAATTTGAGGAATTTGGATACGACCAAGAGTTGAACAACGATAGGCTAGGAGTAAAACCCACCAAATGGGAATACCTCGACAATCCCGACCGTCAGCGCCTTTTCAACCTCTATTCGGCAATGGCTTTATTGAAAAAGGAGCTCAATCTCTTCAATAAACCCGAAGAAGTCCTATTGGATTTTAACCAAGCCTTGAAATCCATTCAGATTTCCGATGGGGATCTTCAAATGTTGCTCTATGGTAATTTTGGTTTGACGGATATCGCAAATGCCTCTCTTTCCTTTCCCGCCTCCGGTCTTTGGTACAATTATTTTACGGGAGAGGAAGTTTCGGTTTTGGGTAGCACGAAGGACATGAAATTGAGTGCAAACTCATTTTTGCTTTTCACCAATAAAAGACTTCCCATTCCGAAAGGTGAAATTTTGCTAGAGGATTTGATTACATCCCTTGACCAAGAAATCGTTGATCTTTCAGGGTTTAAGCTGTTTCCTGTTCCAGCCAAAGACAGGTTGGAAGTGATGGTCCCTTCAGGCTTTAACCAATTCAATTACAGGATTTTGGATGTCACTGGAAGAATTCTCAAAGAGGGCGTTCATTTTGCTGCCACGAATATTTTAGAGGTCGATATAAGGGATTTTAGGGCAGGTCTTTATATCTTTGAGATCAACGACAATCGTCAGCTGCTGAGAAAGCGGTTTTTAAAAGAATAACCAAACCTTTAAATCTAAATTATGAAATTCAAACCGGGAGTAAAATACGGAGAAGAACTCAAAGACTTGCTGGAATATGCAAAAGAAAGTGAGTTTGCATTGCCTGCGGTCAATGTAATCAATACCAATACGGTGAATGCTGTCTTGGAAACAGCCAAAAAAGTGAATTCACCTGTGATGATCCAATTCTCCAATGGAGGTGCCCAGTTTTTTGCGGGTAAAGGATTGAGCAATGAAAATCAAAAAGCCAGTATCGCTGGTGGTGTTTCAGGTGCATTGCATGTTCACCAAATGGCTGAGGCTTATGGTGTACCAGTCGTATTGCATACCGATCACGCTGCCAAAAAATTACTTCCTTGGATAGATGGATTGCTTGCAGAAGGAAAATCATATTATGAGGCGTACAAAAGACCTTTGTTCAGTTCTCATATGCTGGATCTTTCCGAAGAAACATTGGAGGAAAATATAGCCACATCCGTTGAATACTTTAAAGAATTCAACAAACTTCAAATGGCCATTGAAATTGAGCTTGGTGTCACAGGAGGTGAAGAAGATGGAGTGGACAATACGGATATTGACAGCTCGAAACTGTATACCCAGCCCTTGGAAGTGGCTTATGCCTATGAGCACCTGAAGCAAGTAGGAGACCTATTTACTGTCGCTGCGGCATTCGGAAATGTCCATGGTGTTTATAAGCCGGGAAATGTAAGTTTGAAACCAATCATTCTGAAAAATTCCCAAGATTACATCAATGAAAAATTCGGAACCACAGGCAAACCTTTGTTCTTTGTTTTTCATGGTGGATCAGGATCTACTTTGGAAGAAATCAGAGAGGCCAACAGTTATGGTTCGATCAAGATGAATATCGATACCGATATGCAATGGGCATTTTGGGAAGGTGTTTTGAAATTTTACAAATCAAACGAAGGTTACCTACAAACCCAATTAGGAAGTCCTGATGGACCCGATAGTCCGAATAAAAAATATTACGATCCAAGAAATTGGTTGAGAAAAGGAGAGGAGAGCTTCGTCAAAAGACTTGAAGTGGCCTTTGATATGCTCAATGCAGTGAATAGGAATTAAAATAGACGCATTATAGTGAGGAAAAAGCCGCTTTTGGGTGGCTTTTTCCTTTTTAAAACAAAAATTCATGAAAAAAATATTTATCTATTGCTTTATTTTTTTTGTCGCGGTTTCCTGTAAAAATTCTGGAGACGGTAAACTGGAGAACCACTGGCCGAATGCCGGTATTACTTATGAAATTTTTATACAATCGTTTTATGATACCAATTCGGATGGTATTGGTGATATCAATGGAGTCACCAAGAAACTGGATCATGTGAAAGAACTCGGCGCAAATGCCATTTGGTTTATGCCCATCATGCCCTCTCCAAGCTATCATAAATATGATGTGACAGACTACAAAGCCATTCATCCGGATTACGGCACTTTGGAGGATTTCAAAAAATTGATGAAGGAAGCACACAAAAGAGACATTAAGATAGTGATTGATTTGATCATCAACCACACGAGTAGCGAGCATCCTTGGTTTTTGGAGTCAAAGAAAGGAAGGGATAATCCTTACAGGGATTATTATGTATGGGCGCAGAAGGACACCATTTCTGCCTATTTGAATAAGAAAACAATTACCCTGGACAGTGACAATATTCGTCAATGGCATAACCCAGGTTCTGGAGAGGACTTTTATTACGGATTTTTTATAGGAGGAATGCCTGATCTCAATTTTGACAATCCAAAGGTGAGAAAGGAAATTTATGAAATTGGAAGGTTTTGGTTGGAAGAAATGGGAGTGGATGGATTTAGGCTTGATGCTGCCAAACATGTTTTCCCTGATGATAGGCCTGTGGACAATCACGAGTTTTGGATTGAGTTCAGATCTGAAATGGAGAAAATAAAGCCTGACGTTTATTTGGTGGGTGAGGTTTATGATATGAAAGAAGTGGTGGCCCCATATTTACCCGGATTGCCTGCATTGTTCAATTTTGACTTTCATTATACCCTGATAGATGCTTTCAAGGAAAGTAACGGGAGTTTGTTGGTGGAGAAACAAAAAGAAATACTTGATTATTATTTGGGCATTACGCCCGATTTTATAGACGCAACTTTTTCATCCAATCACGATCAACCGAGACTTTTGAATTCCTTGAATGAAAATCCCAGAAAACTGAAACAAGCCATCGCCATTCTCATGACTATGCCTGGTGCACCTTATCTTTATTATGGGGAAGAAATCGGGATGTTGGGAAGAAAGCCTGATGAAAACATCCGAGAGCCGTTTTTATGGGATATTCAAGCAAATGATAAAGGGAGAACCACTTGGATGGAACCTGTTTATTCCATTGACGAAATGGTCACTCCTTTGGCCATCCAAAAATCAATGAGTACAAGTTATTTCAATCACTACAAGGAAATCATCGCAGTGCGGAATACGAATAGGGGACTTGCTTTGGGGAATTTGGAATTGTACTCTGAGGATTTACCTAAGCCAATTATGGCCTACTTTAGAAATCACAAGGATCAAAATCTGTTTGTAGTCCACAATCTGAGTGATCAGGGATTTACCATTGCACTGCCGGAAGGATATGAGAATTTGATCTATTCCTTCGGAATGTCAAAAGCGGATGATGGCAGTATTTCCATGCCTCCATATTCATCAATCGTGCTTGAAAAATAAAGGAATAAAAAAAGAGGCTTTTCAGCCTCTTTTTTTATTTTTAGGTAGAAAGTATTTTGGCAACCCTGAAATCATCCTCATCCACTTCTTTGTCTCCCACAATGGCTTTTGCGATCGGGGTATAGACAACTTTGTGGTTGATGACTCCAGCCATCACATCGTATTTCCCCTGGAGCAAGCCCTCTATGGCTGCCACGCCAAGTTTGCTTGCAAGGACACGGTCAAAGGATGAAGGTGACCCTCCCCGCTGCAAATGCCCCAAAATCGTCACCTTAATGTCGTAATAAGGAAGTTGTTTTTTGACTTTTTTGGCGATTTCAGCCGCCCCACCACTTTTTCCTCCTTCAGCCACAATGACTATATTGGATTGTTTCTTGGCTTTTGTTCTTGCCTTAAGTCTTTCTATCAATCTTTCAATGGGCATTTTTTTCTCGGGAATGAGTGTGGCTGCAGCAGCACTTCCTATACCTGTATTGATGGCGATAAATCCTGCATCTCTGCCCATCACTTCTACGAAGAAAAGCCTATCGTGGGAAGTCGCTGTATCTCGGATTTTATCGATCGCTTGAATCGCCGTGTTGCAAGCCGTATCAAATCCTATGGTGGAATCCGTCCCGGACAAGTCATTGTCAATGGTACCTGGTAGACCGATCGCTGGAATCCCAAATTCTTTGTAAAATAAATGTGCACCAGTCAATGATCCATCTCCCCCGATGACCACAAGTGCATCAATTCCATGCTTGACAAGGTTGTCATAGGCCTTTTTTCTGCCTTCTTGGGTTCTGAATTCCGCACTTCTTGCAGATTTCAGAAAGGTCCCGCCTCTTTCCAAAATATGGGTGATATTTTTGCTATCGAGTTTTTTGATTTCATCATTGATCATCCCTTCGTAGCCCCGGTAGATCCCGTACATTTCAAGTTCATAATAAAATCCTGCTCTCACAGTCGCCCTAATGGCTGCATTCATTCCTGGAGCATCCCCACCGGATGTGAGTACGCCTATTCTTTTTATAGTTTTTGGTTCCATTCAAGTTGGGTGGTTATGTATTTGATCATTATTTCTGCGGTGGCTGGATTTGTGGCCAAAGGAATATTATGTACATCACAGATCCTCATCAGCATCTGAACATCGGGTTCGTGTGGATGTTTATCCAAGGGATCTCTAAAAAAAATAATGAGTCCCAATTCCTTTTGCGCAGCCATGGCCGCGATCTGTGCATCGCCGCCGTAGGGGCCTGACAATAATTTTTGAACTTTAAAACCTGCCTTTTCTATATGGGAGCCGGTGGTTCCTGTGGCTACAAGCTCCACATTGACACCTTGAAGCTCATTTTTGAATCCGCTGAGAAAATGCACCATGTCGGCTTTTTTCCCATCATGGGCAATCAATGCAATTTTCATAGTGAAGTTTTATAGGTTTGAGAATCAAAGTTAGGGAATTTTAAATATTTCTTATTGGACTTGATTATATTTAATCAAAGGCCAATACCAAAGCATAGACCCGACTGACTATTTTTTAAGTCCCTCCAAATGGCATAGAAACACATATTCCAAGGCCAATTCTTTCAATGCCTTGAACCGGCCTGAGGCACCTCCGTGGCCTGCCTCCATATTGGTCGAAAGCAACAGGAGGTTTCTGTCTGTCTTGAGTTGGCGGAGTTTGGCGACCCACTTCGTGGGTTCCCAATACTGCACCTGACTGTCATGGAGTCCCGAGATTACCAAAAGATTGGGATAGGCTTTCCGTTCGATATTGTCATAGGGTGAGTAGGAAAGGATATAATCATAAAACTCCTTTTCTTTGGGATTCCCCCATTCATGAAATTCTCCGGTGGTCAAGGGAATGGTTTCATCCAGCATGGTCGTCACCACATCCACAAATGGCACAGCTGCAATCACACCTTTGTACAGTTCCGGTTTCAAGTTGATCACCACGCCCATCAAAAGTCCTCCAGCACTTCCGCCCATGGCATAGAGGTGTTCGGGTGAAGTATATTTTTCTTTGATGAGGTATTCTGAACAAGCTATGAAATCAGTGAAAGTGTTCTTTTTCTTGAGCATCTTGCCTGTATCATACCATTGTCTCCCCATTTCCTGGCCACCCCTAATGTGCGCTATCGCAAAAACAAATCCACGTTCCAACAAACTCAAGCGACTTGGACTGAAGGTCGGGTCGGTGCTGTATCCATAGGATCCATAAGCATATTGTAAGAGCGGGTTATTTCCGTTTTTTTGAAACAGGTCTTTTTTATACACCAACGAAATAGGGATTTTGACACCATCTTCCGCAATAGCCCAAATCTTTTCTGATTGGAATTTTATTGCATCATATCCACCCACTACCTCTTGCTGCTTGAGTAGTTTTTTCTCCCCCGTAATCATATTGTAATCAAAAACAGATGCAGGGGTTATCAAGGAATTGAAACCAAAACGAAGCACATCGGTTTCGAATTCTGGATTGTGGCCGATCCATGCGGTATAGGTGGGTTCTTCAAAATCCAAATCGAATGAATCTTTCTTTTCCCAGGGTTTAATTCTTATTCTGGTAAGCCCTTCAAAGCGCTCTTCCAAGACGAGGAAATTTCTGAATATTTCAAAACTCTCAAGCAAAACGGCCTCCCGATGGGGAATCACCTCAATCCAATTTTCCAAGCCTGGATTTTCTATGGAAACCTTCACCAATTTGAAATTCGTGGCCTTCTTGGCATTGGTCAAGATATAGAAATCCTCACCAAAATGCTCCACTTGGTATTCAAGATCGGGGACTCTTTCTTGTAACATTTCAAAGGTTCCATTTGGCTCATCGGCCGAAAGAAATCTGAATTCTGAAGAAATTGTGCTGTGGCTTTGGATAAATAAAAACTTCTTGGATTTGCTTTTACTGACATGACAGTTAAAAGTGTCGTCCTTTTCTTCATAAACCAAGAGGTCATTCTCAGGGTTTTCACCCAATTCATGCCTGTAGATTTGGAAGGATCTCAGGGTTTGCGCATCCTGACGGGTGTAAAACACCGTTTTATTGTCGTTTGCCCAGACCATATTTCCGGAGGCACCCTCTATTTTGTCCTCCAAAAGCAGGCCTGTTTTCAGATCCTTGAATTTGAGGGTGTAGATCCTGCGGCCTACATGATCTTCTGCATAGGCAAGGATCTTTTGGTCGGTGGAAAGGCTGATTTGGCCTACTTGAAAATATTGGTACCCTTCGGCCAATTCATTGACATTGAGAATGATTTCTTCAGTTTCTGTCAGGGAATTTTTCTTTCTGCAAAAAAGAGGATACTCATCACCTTTTTGAAAGCGGTGATAATGGAAATATCCATCCTTGAAATAGGGGACGCTTTCGTCATCTTCCTTGATCCTACTTTTCATCTCCTCAAAAAGGCTTTCTTTGAAAGATTCGGTTTCTTTGAGTGATTGATCCAAATATTCGTTTTCCTCCCTCAGATACTGAATGACTTCTGGGTTTTCCCTGTCATTCATCCAGAAATAATCATCCTGTCTCTTATGGTCATGAATTTCAAGGGATTTTGATTTTATAGTGGCAATTGGGTAGTTCATATATAAGGAAAGTTAATTTGTCCATTTTTATGCTTTCAATGACGGCATTTAGGTAAAATACGATTACCCACTTTGAAATTTGCGAAAGAAGGTATAGATTCATTTATTGTATTTTCACTATATTTTATTTTAACCAAACAAATGTAAATCTTAACCATCAAATCTATGGGTATGTTAAAAGAATTTAAAGAGTTTGCCATCAAGGGCAATGTAATTGACCTTGCCGTGGCGGTGATCATCGGTGGAGCTTTCGGGAAAATCGTCGCCTCTTTTGTAAACGACATTGTCATGCCCCCATTGGGTATGCTATTGGGAGGGGTGGATTTCAAAGACCTCGCCGTCGTACTCAAAGAGGCTTATGTAACTGCAGATGGTGTGGATATGCCAGCTGTATTGTTGAGTTATGGCAGCTTTATCCAGAATGTGGTTGATTTTACAATTATCGCATTTGTGATTTTTTTAGTAATCAAAGCAATTAATTCCACCAAAAAGAAACCTGTTGAAGCCCCAGTTGCTCCTCCGGCACCAACCAAATCAGAACTTTTGTTGACAGAAATCAGAGATCTTCTTAAGAAAACCCCTTGATCATGCCGGAAAAAAAGGAAGCAGCCCAATCGGCTGCTTCCTTTTTATTTTTAGTCCTTGTTTCTTTTTTGATTCATTCGGTAAACATGCCTGGTGAATTCCCGGTTGACACTGCTTAGTTTGATCGCTTGGGTAGGCCTGATGATTTTGGTGATTTCCCCCATGAAGGCTTTTTCTCGATCTAGGATTTTTTGCTGAAGCGCAAATTTCTGATCGAGCATTTTGGAGGCTTCCCCTTCACTGATCGTACCATCCGAAGCACGGTTCAATTGAGAGAGCTGATCCATAAGATTGTTTTTTTCTTCTGAAAACTTGTTGAATTCAGGCCAGAACTTCTCGGCTTGTTCAGGCTTCAAATCCAGTCTATTTGTGATAAATGCGACTCTTGCAGACTCCAATTTTTCTTTGTCGTATTGCGATTGTGGTCTTTGGCCGAATACATTGCCTATTCCCAAAACCATCAAGCTGAACAATATTAGATATGTTTTTTTCATTTTTTCTTGATTTAAAACCAAAACTCTTCTTGGTATTGATATTCATCATTCTCATCAAATCCCTCCCATTCTGTCTGGATGATTTCATCCAGAATGGAGTTTGGGTTGTCGGAAAAACTGAGGATATCCTCGGCATTCCAGTAGCCAGCATTGATGTAAAGGTTCACTTCGGCATCAAGGTTGGCCTCCATGCTGTTTTGTTCCAAAGGTTTACTGGGAAGCAAAAACATGAACATTCCAATCACGACCACCGCAGCAGCGGCAATGCTTTGAAAATAGAGCATTCTGGTTTTTTTCCGCTTTCTTTTTTCCAGAATTTTTTCCGGAAGGGAATCAAAATAGCCCGTCGGGATTTTGAAAATATCGTTTTTTGGTAAATTTTCCATGTTGCTCCTTTTAGACAATGGGATCCCGAAGAGGTTTATTTGGTTTGCAATTGATTTTCTATTTTTTTGACTGCGTGGTGATAGCTTGCCTTCAAAGCCCCAATTGAGGTTCCTGTGATTTGGCTGATTTCCTCATAACCAAGGTCTTCAAAATATTTGAGATTGAAGACCAGCCTTTGTTTGTCGGGCAAGCTGATGAGTATCTTTTGAAGGATTCTCTGTATTTCATCGCCATCGATATGGCTGGAATGATCGATATAATTCACCATGACTTCTTCATGATCCTCTATGGGAATGAAGAATCTCCTTTTTTTCTTTTCCAAAAAATTCAAGCTTTCATTGGTGGCGATCCTGTACAGCCAAGTGAACAAGGAGGAATTCCCCTTAAAATTAGGGATGTTCTTGAATGCTTTTATAAATGTGTTTTGACAGATGTCATCGGCATCTTCGTGGACAATGACCATCTTGCGGATAATGCCATAGACTCTTTTTTGGTATTGCGCAATCAAAACACGATATCCCTTTTCTTGCGTCTTTGGATCGCTGATTAAATTTAATAGTTCTAAATCACTCAATGAAGTCATGCTTTCCTTAGACTGCCAAGCTGGACAGAGGTTTAAAGTAGGGTCGGTATTCCGAGAAAATCAAATTCAAAAAAATACACATTTGAAAGGAAATCGATTTCTCCGGCCAATTAAACGATTGTTTTTAAATGTGGTACTGCAATAAAACCCGTGTTATGCATTACCCTTCCCGTTCCAGCCTGAGATTGCTTAATAATCAGTCAGTAGTATCCTAGATTGATTTCAATTGATCGATAATAAATACGACACGCTCTCACAAAAGCCTGATTTTCTTAAAGTTTCAAAGCCCAGTAGGAAGCGCAATACCTGTTTCGGGTTAAATTTCTAAAATGTAATCCAATATCCCGGCATTTTTACCCTTGGGCCTAGTGACCAAAAGCGGAAATTCATCATTCAATTGGATCAATCTTTCGGCCATGCTGCCTATAAACAAAGCCGTAGCTGCAGTTCTCCCTTTTGCTCCGATAATAATGGCATCGGCATGGACATCTTTGGCTTTTTGAAGGATTTCTTCTACAGGATCATCATCATCATCCTTGGTATAGACGGGGGTGATTTTAATGTTTTTAGTGTCAATTTTACGGATGAATTTCTTGAAATTTATTTCAGCATGCATCAGCATGATGGCCGAGAATTCCTCATAGCTCTTTCCTGTAAAATGGTACCCCGATGGAACCGTAAAAACGTTTTGACAGACTATTTCAGCCATTCCGCCATATTTCTCACTGACTAAAATGGCTGCCTCCATGGCATCTTTTGAATAATCGGAAAAATCACTGGGGACCAAAAGTCTATCTATTTTCGGAACGGCACCTTCTGGAATAATCAACAAAGAGCAACCGGCTCTTCTGGCCAATCTTTGGGATATCACTCCAGTCCCGGGTAAGTTCACCTTTCTGCCTACAATGATCATGTCGACAGATTTTTCATGTGCCAATTTGAGTATCTTCTTGGAAAGCTGCCCCTCCTTGATTACATAAGAAAGTTCGATATCCTTAAAAATGGAAATATTGGATTCCACCAAACTCTTCATCTGATTTTTTCTTTCCTCAACCATATTCTCAATGAGATGAGGGAATTCTTCCAAAACATCTTTTGGAATGTTCAGGTTTCTGATCACATTGGTGAAATAGATCTTCTTGGTCTGATTTGCATTGGCAATAAATGAGGCAAATTTTACCAGAGTCTTGTCCAAATCACTCTGATCCAGACAAACAATAAGTTTCTTTATTTGGTACATTCCTATTTGAGGATTTCGAATTGCAAAATTAACCGTTTATACTTTTGGAAAGCTAAAATTTTTAAAATAATGTTCTGATCTTTTCAATTACAGCATAAGCAAAACACCGTCCAACTCCCTATCCATCCTGTAAAACCCAGATATTTCGCGTCCCCTTTTTTTCTGGGGAGAGCAAATCTGTCCCGAAAACTTGATATTTCCCATTTGATCTAAACCTTGATATAAATCTTTTTTTGATCCATCCAAAACCCAATGAGCCAGATCGTCGCGGTGTAAACCAAGGCGAACATCAAAGAGGCATCCTTGAAGGAAAGCCATCGCAAAAAGCCTTGTTCGTAGATGTACCCACTCAAACTTTGATCCCCCATGGGAATGATCCCGAGGATACTGATCAGTATTCCCGATAGGATATACAATATCAATGGGTTGCGGCCAAAGACCACGAAAAAATAGGTCCATTTTTTCTTTTTCCAAACCTCGATGATATAAATCAGAACCCCAATAAGAATCAAATCATAACCCACCGTCAACAAGACATAGGAACTTGTCCAGATTTTTTTATTGATGGGGAATGACAAGTGCCAAACAAGGCTGAGCAGAATAAAGACAATACCGGTAATCACGATCACTTTTATGGTTTTGGTATTATTGCCTACCTTTTGGATCAATTTAGAGGCCCAATAACCTGCGATTACATTGACTACTGCGGGAATAGTACTCAAAATGCCTTCTGGATCGAACGGGATTCCTTCTCCGGTGTAGAGATTTTTTGCGCCGACCACCCAAAGGTCAAGTTTTAAAGCTGCATTTCCAGTTAGGGAGTAAGGATCGCCCGACTCTCCGTAGAAATACATGACTGCCCAATAGCCGAGTAAAGCGACTACTGAGAATAAAATCGACCCCAACTTTCCCCAATAATAAAGAATGACTGATGCCAAAAGGTAACAGAGCGCGATTCTTTGCAAGACCCCGAAAAGACGGACCTCTCCCCAATTGATCATTGAAATTTGGCCGGATTCAGTAAATTCGAAAAACGGGAAAGCGTTAAGCCCCCATCCGATCAGGAAAATGACGGCTGTCCTTTTGAATATTTTTTTCAAGAAGATTTCCGTCCCAGCTTTTTCCAGCTTCTTCATGCTGAAGCCCATTGCATTTCCTACTACAAAAAGGAAAGTCGGAAAGACCAAATCCGTGAGCGTGAACCCATGCCAATCAGCATGGGTAAATGGTCCATAAATATGGTTCCAACTTCCGGGAGTATTTACGACCACCATAAGGGCGATGGTAAGTCCCCTGAGTACGTCCAAAGAAAGGTAACGCTCCTGAAGAAGTGTGGTGGTGGGCTGCAGGGTTGGAGGCATAGGATGTTTTGTTTTTAGATATTTTATTTAATCAAAGCATACTTTATCTAAAATATAATTTAATAATGGTTCTAAAACTAATATAAAATTTAAAAATCAGGAAACCTGAATCCGCAAATTGTTATATTGATCTTTCTTGCCTCCATTTGTTTTATTGTTGAGATATTGTTTGAAACATTTAAGCCAATCCCATGAAAAGTATAAAACCAGAAGACTTTAAAGTCACTTTCCCCATCAAATTAAATGATTTACCAACCTTCTTGGAGATCGATGCATCAGAAAGTAAAAAAATAAAGGCATTGGAAAAAGTCAGGGGGCGACTAAGCAAGCACCAAGACGTGATGTACGCCCACAATAAATATGCGGTGTTGATTTGCTTGCAGGGCATGGATACTTCAGGAAAAGACAGCTTGATCCGAGAGGTCTTTAAGGAGTTTAATCCGAGGGGAGTGGTGGTTCACAGTTTCAAAACCCCAAGTTCCAATGAACTTGAACACGATTACCTCTGGAGACACACCATTGCTTTGCCGGAAAGAGGCAAGTATGCGGTTTTCAATAGGACCCACTATGAGAATGTTTTGGTCACAAGGGTGAATCCAAAATATCTCCTCAACGAGAATCTACCGGATATACTTGAAGTAGAAGATGTAACTCCGGAATTTTGGGAAAGGAGGTTTGAACAAATCAATAATTTTGAAAATCATATCGTACAAAATGGAACCATCGTATTGAAATTTTTCCTTCACTTGAGCAAAGAAGAACAAAGAAAACGCTTGGTCCGAAGGTTGGAAAAAGAAAAACACAATTGGAAATTTTCACCTGGGGACCTGGTAGAAAGAGCTTTGTGGGACAAATACCACGAATATTACGAAGAAGCCATCAACAAAACATCCAGCCCAAATGCACCTTGGTATATTGTGCCGGCAGACTCCAAAGAAACAGCAAGGTATATTGTGGCCAAAACCATTTATGATGAAATTTCGAAATATGTGGATATCAAAGAGCCTGAACTGGACGATAAGATAAAGCAAAATATTGCTTTTTATCATGATCAACTCCTTGCGGAAAAAATTTAAGAGAATCAAATTTGGTGATGTTCTGCAAGTATTAAAATTCCAAACAAGTTTTGTTTTCAGGTGAAAAGGAGGTTCCTGTGAGCTTATTTTGTCTGAAATGACAGATTCTGCCTATTGTAAAACCAAAAAGACGAAAAAGGAGAAATCCTTTTTCGTCTTTTTGGTTTGGTCAATTTTTAAACGAAATTTATCAAAGAATTCTTCTTCCTTGAATTACTCTTAGAAGAATCGCAATAACGGCGATAACCAAGAGTACGTGAATAATCCCGCCAGTTCCGTATCCAACGAATCCTACAAGCCATAAAATGATCAATACTACTGCGACAATGTAAAGTAAATTTCCCATGTTGATTAAAGTAAAACGATTAATAAAATGATTACCAATATTAAAGCACCAACAGAAAGATAAACTCCTCCGCCTTCAGCTTTTAATTCTTCTTTTACAGCGCGAACTTCTTTTCGCATCTCCTTCTTTTCCAAAGAACTCAGGTTGGATTTGTCTAAAGCGTTGATTTCATCCAATCTGGTCAATAATACATTGGCTTTTTCGGACATCACAGCTTTGCCAGTGTGGGCAGGCACAGATTTGACGCTTGATTCGGCTTGCAATGCAATGGGATTGAATGCCAAAAAGAGCATTATCGCCATTAAACTGAGTCTAATTTTTCTCATTTTTTCGATTTTAAAGTTTCAAAAACCCGGAAGGATTTTTGTTTTATTTCAAAGTTTAAATTTGTAAAGTTTTCATAAAGTAAGGCTTACATTTTATTTGGTTTAGTTTACATAAATCACAGATTTTCCAAGTTAATCAAGCGTTTTTCCCTCATTTGTTTGAAATCTGATGGAGAAGAGCCCGTAACCCTTTTGAATTGGGTGGATAAATGGGCGGCACTGCTGTAATGTAATTTATGTGCAATTTCTGTCAAATTGAGCTCTTCATAGAGAAGTAATTCCTTGATTCTTTCAATCTTATGGTTAATGATAAACTGTTGAAGGGTGATGCCATTTACCTCAGAAAAAATATTGGAGAGATAGGTGTAGTTGTAATCCAATTTTTTACTGAGGTAATCAGAAAAATTGATTTTGGGTACATCATCTGAGTAATGGATCATTTCAATTATCACATTTTTAATTTTTCCGATGAGGATACTTTTTTTGTCGTCAAGCATTTCCAAGCCTGTTAAGAGAAGATTTTTCTTCAACTTTTCATATTGGCTGTCTGAAACAGGTTCAAAAATCTCGACTAATCCAAGTTCAATCTGAACTATTTCAATTCCTAATTTTTTCAATTCTTCCTTAACGACCAATTTACATCGCATGCTCACCATATATTTGATGTAGATTTTCATAAAGGAGTGTTTGGGTGAATTCAATGAGAATTAAAAGGGGGCGTTCATTCTATAATGGTCCCTTATTCAATATTGATACCACGTTTTAAAATCAAAGCCTGTGAATTGAAACCTACTTCCACGAGGTTTCCCAAATGATAAGCTTTTTGTTCACCATCATTTCCCTGAAAAAATCAAGAAAATAAAATCAATATTGTTGGGTTTTTCATTGATATAGGGATCTATTGATCCATGAACGCAATTTTGAGATTTGTGGAAGGAGATGATTTTAGAGGTGCTTCTTTGGCGATTGAGTAGCTTTTTCTAAATCAAATCAATTTTTAAATAAAAAAAAAATAAACATCAGGGCACCAAAAACATTTTCGAAATTGGATATTTAATTTATTCAAAGATCCAATTGTCGAATTAAAAGTTTGATTTTGATTCGGGATTTCCCTTTGAGGACATTTCATATTCTTACCGAGATGCCATCAAACCCGTTTCTCCATTAATTTTTGATCTTGCTTAATTCAAAAGAATTTCATCAATAAATACCCAGCCTTTCTGACCAACGCCGGGATGCCATTTTGGTAAAGACTTGATTGGGAGTATTCTCAATCTCAAAGCCTCAATTTGTAATTGCTCCATTTTGTATGCTATCAAATTCAACCTCTTATCACCGGCTTGATTGGGTTGGTCGGGGGTGTCTTTTCGGAAAATTCTCCATTCCCCCTTCAATTCCCGCACCCATATTTCAATGGTTGAGGGAGGGAAAATATAAGAGGATTCATCCAAAAAGAGGCTAATGGCAACTTCATTGATGGTTTTAGGCTGATCAAACTCCATGAGGAGGTCCATTGGATTCTCCTGAAATCCGAGCCATTTCCCCGAACCAAAATCAAAATCCCCCTTTTGAAGGTCAAACAATGTTTCTACTCCCTTGCCTTTGTATTTTGCGTTCGGAGGAAATTTTAAATTGAGGAAATCTGGCTTTTTCCCTGATTTAAGAAAAACCGTTGAAGCCTCAGGACTGCCCAACCAGCCTGCTGCAAAAGCCCTGGCCCGCAAAGTGCTGGATTTTTCCAAAACAATCGGTTTTTCGTATTTTAAGGAACTACTGCTGTCTGGTGGAGTATTGTCCAGTGTATAAAAAAGTTTCGTGCTCTCAATTGGATGCATCAGCCGGATTTCGGTTTGATCTGAAAAAATAGTTTTATCAAAATCGATGATAGGGGGATTCAAGACGTACAGAATCCCATCATTTTGAAAACCGATCTCAATTTTTGTATTGGTCAAGGATGCTTTTAGTTCTTTAATTTGTCCTTCGGGAAGAGAAGTGTTCCATAGATAAAGAAAATCCAATTGCTTCAAGCCTGAAAGTGCCTTGGCCTCAGATGGAGCTATTGGGTTTCCCGAAAGAGAAAGACTTCTTAAATTTTTTAACCCACTTAGGATTTGAAGTGTATTTCCCCTAATTCCTGTAAAATTCAGGTTCAATTTCTCAAGGTTTTTGAATGCAGCCAAAACAGCCATGTCCATTTCCTTCAAAGGCATGTAACTTAGGTTGATGCTTACGATTTGTTCCTTTATGGGCTCTAAGCCTTTGATTTCTTCTAAATTGAAATTTTCTTTCCCATAAAAATTAACCTCCAAACCAGCAGATTGGGGGTGAATGGGCTGGATACGTCGATAAAAATTATTGAGCGATTGGACAAGTTCCTGATCTGCGGCGGCAAAATCATAGGTGTTTTTTTGTGTTTGGAATTTAGACTTCGCCAATAAAAGGAACTCACTCTCCGCGTTAAAGTGAACCAGTTTTTTTTCAAAATGTACCGAATCCTTAATCCAAGCTTGGATCAATAAGATTTCATCTTCTGACAATTGCATTTTCCCTTTGGGAGGCATATGGTCCTCGTCTTCCAAGGGGAGCAGGATGTGTCGGAGGAGCAGACTGTTTTCAGGCTTCTCAAAATCGATTGCCGGCCCATTTTCTCCCCCAGTCAAAATGAATTCTGGCTCATCTAGTCGAAGGTCCCCTTTTTTCTTGGAAGCTTTGTGACAGCTGACGCATTTCTGTTCCAAGATGGGTTGGATGACATGCGCGTATGCCAAAGCTTCCTCAAATGGAGTATAGGTAAGCGTTTTTTGATTCAAAGGAGACCAAAGGAAATCTTCTCCATGCGTAAGGGAAGCACCGAGGTGGCCGGCAATCAGGATACAAACAGCCAAACTTATCGCCATGATTTTATTGGCTGGCACAAAATCTTTTTTAAAACTCCAGTACAAAAGGGATCCTAGCCAAAAAACCAGAATTCCTGTCCATTGGTGGTTTTGGATATCCGATCTTTCATAACCGGACTCAGTGGCAAGGAACAATCCAGCAATAACCGTAAAGGCAGAAAATAGCAGACCCAGAAGCAATATCCCACTGGTCAATAATTTGGGCCGTTTGGATTCGGAAAGGATTTTCGGAAATAGTACAAGTACAACTCCAATCAGAAGCAATACGATCGGGAAGTGTAACAATAAGGGGTGCGTCCTTCCCACCACTTCCAGAATGGCCGGGAGTTGAATCCTGTCTTGTCCAATAATCAAGATTAGAATAAAACCGTGTGCTGCAATAAGTGCATTTTCTGAAATCGAAACCAAGCGGGAATTTAACGGCATACCATTGAAGTTAAATTTGCCATTAAACCAATATTTGCTTTACCACCTTACCAGAGACATCAGTCAACCGGTATCTTCTACCCAGATGTTTGTAGACCATTTTTTCATGATCGATGCCAGCAAGATGCAAGATGGTCGCCTGAAAATCATGGATATGAACAGGGTCTTCGGTGATGTTGTATCCAAAATCATCCGTTTCGCCATGAACGATGCCGGGTTTGACTCCGCCTCCCGCCATCCAAATGGAAAATGCTCTAGGGTGATGGTCTCTTCCATAGTTGTCCGCCAAAATCTTGCCTTGACAGTAATTTGTCCTGCCAAATTCTCCACCCCAAATAACCAATGTTTCATCCAGCAGGCCCCGCTGTTTCAAATCGGTAATCAATGCCGCGGATGCCTGATCCACATCTTTTGCCTGATTGGCCATTTCATTGGGCAGGTTGCCGTGCTGGTCCCAGCCTTGATGGTAAAGTTGGACGAACCTGACACCGTTTTCTGATAACTTTCTTGCCAACAGGCAGTTGGCTGCATAAGTGCCCGGGATGAGACAATCGGGTCCATAAAGTTTGATGATGCTGTCGGGTTCTTTCGAAATGTCAGTGACTTCAGGTACAGCCGTCTGCATTCGGAATGCCATTTCATATTGCTGGATTTTGGCATTGATCTCAGGATCGCCAAAATTTTCATAATTCATTTGATTCAAAGAAGCGATTTGATCCAGCATCTTCCTGCGGTCCTGTCTGCTCATTCCTTTGGGATCACCAAGGTACAAGACAGGATCTTCGCTGGCAGAAAACTGAACCCCTTGGTGGACGGAATCCAGAAAACCATTTGTCCATAATTTGGAATAAACGCCCTGGCCATTTCCCTTTCCTCTGCTAAGCAGCACACAAAAGGCAGGCAAGTTGTTGTTTTCACTTCCCAAACCATAACTTAACCAAGAGCCCATGCTTGGCCGGTTACCCACTTGGGCACCAGTCTGAAAGAAGGTCAATGCCGGATCGTGGTTGATGGCTTCGGTGTGCATGGATTTGATGATGCAGATATCATCCACGATTTTGGCGGTATGGGGAAAGATGTCGCTGATCCATGCTTTTGCTTCCCCATATTGTTGAAAACCAAAATAGGAGCCCACCAGCGGAAAGGAACTTTGGCCTGATGTCATGCCGGTCAATCTCTGGCCCTTCCTGATGGATTCAGGTAATTCCTGCCCCATATAGGTGTTGAGCAGGGGCTTGTAATCAAAGGATTCGAGTTGAGAAGGCGCTCCATTTTGGAAAAGGTAAATGATTCTCTTTGCTTTGGGCGCAAAATGTGGAAGGGCTGCCATCATGGCTTCTTCATCCAATCCGGCATTTCCTTTGAACAGATCAGGGATCAACAAACTTCCCAAGGCCAAACTCCCAATTCCAAGCCCAACTTTTGATAGGAATTTCCGTCTGTTTTGGTTCAGCCCATTTTCTAATATTTCCTTTTCCATCTCAAATCTTGGTTATGGTTTCCTCCAAATTGTAAAGGGCTGTCACGACCTGCATCATGGCTGCCAATTCAGGGGTGATCTCCTTTTCCGCCAATGGCGATTCCCCAACCTGAACCAATTGAGTGATAATTTCTGGATTGCCTTCAAACCTCAAAAGTTCATCCTTGAAATAGGCTGTCAATACTTTTAACTCGTTCGCTTGCGGATTTCTGCAGAGGATCCTTTGAAAAGCAACCCCGATTTTGCTTTCCGAGTCTTTCGTGCTGCGGTTTAAATTTTGGGCAAGAACTCTGGATGCTTCCAGGACCAAAGGGTCATTTAACATCACCAATGCCTGCAAAGGTGTATTGGTCCTTCCCCTGTTGACTTCACATTGATCCCGGTTGGAACCGTCAAAAATGATGGGCATTGGTGGGGGAGAGGTGAGTTTGATAAAGGTATAGAGTCCACGTCGGTAAAGTTTTTCGTCTTTGTCCTGCGTGTAGGTTTTGAGTTCTCCTCGGCCAGATGTGGCCGCCTCCCATAGCCCCTCTGGTTGGTAGGGTTTGACACTTGGACCACCGATTTCCTTTACCAAAAGACCACTGCTTTCCAAGATCAAATCCCTGATGTTTTCTGCGGAAAGGCGGATTCTGGAGGAGCGGGCCAAGTAGGTATTGTCAGGATCAATGTCCAGTTTTTGTTTTTCTATTTTTGAAGATTGCCTGTAAGTGGAAGAACTGAGGATTTGTTTGACCAGTCTTTTGATGTTCCAACCGTTTTCGATAAAGTCCACGGCCAACCAATCCAACAACTCTGGATGGGAGGGGAGCTCCCCCTGCATTCCAAAATCTCCTGTGGATTTGACAATCCCCTTTCCGAAGATTTCTTGCCACACCAAGTTGACAAAAACTCTGGCTGTCAATGGGTTTTTCTTGTCAACGGTCCATTTTGCCAATCCCAAACGGTTTTTCTCAAAATCCTGAGGAAAGGGAAACACACTTTCTGGGGTGTTGGGGAATACCTCAATGGTGGGGGCATCATAAACTCCTCGATCCAAGATGTAGGTGGGGCGTCTGGTTTCCAATTCATCCATGACCGACACCATCAATTTGCTGGTATCCTGATGATTGACGAAGTTCAGTAATTGATCAGTATCATTTCTTTCTATCCAGAGGATTGGCGTTTTGGCAGGTTTGGACTGGCTCACATCCCCTTCATAGCCTTTTTCGGGGGTATTGTTGAAGAAAGAAAATAGCTGGTAGTAATTTTCTTGTGAAAATGGATCGTATTTATGGTCGTGGCATTGCGCACATTCCATGGTGATGCCGAGCAATCCTTTGCTGAAAGTATTGGTTTTGTCAAGGATATATTCGATGCGGTATTCTTCCTCGATGACCCCACCTTCCTCGGTGTACTTGTGGTTTCTATTGAATGCGGTGGCAAGAATCTGTTCTTTGCTCGCATTTGGGAGAAGGTCACCTGCCAGCTGCCAGGTGATGAATTGGTCATAGGGAAGATTTTTGTTAAAGGAATGAATCACCCAATCGCGGTAAGGCCATTGTGTTCTGATATTGTCATCCTGATAGCCATAAGAGTCTGCATACCTGGAAATATCCATCCACAGCACAGCCATTTTTTCGCCATAACTCGGTTGTCCCAATAGATAATCAATGATATTCCCATAGGCTTGATCACTGTTGTCCTGGTCAAATTTTTTGATCAATTCTATTGTGGGAGGAAGTCCTGTGATGTCCAAGCTGATTCTTTTTAGCAATTCGAGACTTTTTGCCTCCGGATTTGGTTTCAATCCGACCCGATTCATTTTGGAAGCAATAAAAAAATCAATCTCATTTCTTGCCCAATCACTGTTGTTGATTTTGGGGACGATAGATTTCTTAGGAGGAACAAAAGCCCAATGGGGTTCATATTCGGCTCCCTGTTCTATCCATTTTTTGATCATTTCAATATCTTCTTTGCTCAATTGTAAATTGGATTCCGGTGGAGGCATCATCTCATTGGGATCCAGGGAACTAATCCTTAGGAAGATTTCGGATCTTGATGGTTCATTGGGGATGATGGCGTGCTTGCCAGGGCTTTCCTTCAGTGCTGCATAGGCCTCTTCCGGAATATCCAACCTCAATCCCGCTTCCCGTTTATTGCCATCAGGGCCATGGCACACAAAACACTTATCTGAAAGAATGGGGCGAATATGGAAATTGTAGCTTAATTGTTCATTCTCAAATAAATGAATTTCGTTTTTCTTCTCAACACCACATCCACTCCCCAAAAAGAGGATAAACAGTGCTGCACATAAAAATCTAAAAATGTTCATTTTTTAGGTATTTGGAAAAATTAAGTTCGCAAATAAAATCGAAAAAAAATGAATAATTATATAAAAATATAGAAGAAGGTTTGAGTTGGTTTTTGTGGGACAAAAATTAAAAAAAATCGATTTTCGGAATGATGTAATGCTAAAAAAAGAAGCCATTTCAAGAAAAATCTCGAAATGGCTTCTTTTACTTAAATGATTGGAAAACCAACCGTTTTTTACTGAATTAAATGGCTTTCAGGAGGTTCCCGTATATTGCCTTCGAAACCAGCTTAACCTTTTATCAATGAGAAATCGAAAGTCTCCAAGAAAGCAGTAGTGAAATTACCAGCCTTGAACTGCTCATCTTCCAAAAGTGCAATGTGGAATGGGATAGTAGTTTTGATGCCATCAATCACAAATTCTTCCAGAGCTCTTTTCATTCTGACGATCACCTCTTCCCTTGATTGACCACTTACGATCAGTTTTGCAATCATGGAATCATAGTTTGGTGGAATGATATAGCCAGCATAAACGTGGCTGTCCACCCTTACTCCACGTCCGCCGGGGATGTGAAGATTCAGGATTTTCCCAGGACTTGGTCTGAAGTCCTTGGTCGGGTCTTCAGCATTGATTCGGCATTCCATGGCGAAAAGTTTAGGGTAATAATTTTTCCCACTGATTTTCTCACCTGCAGCCACCTTGATTTGTTCCTTGATCAAATCAAAATCTGTAACTTCTTCCGTGATGGGATGCTCTACCTGGATCCGGGTATTCATTTCCATGAAATAGAAATTCCGGTTTTTATCCACCAAAAACTCGATGGTTCCGGCACCTTCATAAGCGATGGCTTCGGCACCCTTTATCGCGGCGGCTCCCATGGCCTCTCTCAATTCGTCAGTGATAAAAGGCGAGGGGGTTTCTTCAATCAACTTTTGGTGCCTTCTTTGGATTGAGCAATCTCTTTCCGACAAATGACACGCCTTGCCTGCACTATCTCCCACGATTTGGATTTCGATATGTCTGGGTTCCTCTACATATTTTTCAAGGTAAAGACCATCGTTTCCAAAAGCAGCACCAGATTCTTGACGGGCATCATCCCAGGCTTTTTTGAAGCCCGCTTCTTCCCTTACAATCCTCATTCCTCTGCCCCCGCCACCGGCAGTTGCTTTCAAGATGACGGGATAACCCATTTCATTGGCGATTTTCACACCATCATTCATGTTTTCCAAGATCCCCACAGATCCCGGAATGGTGGGAACTCCTGCAGCTTTCATGGTGGCTTTGGCCGTAGCCTTGTCACCCATCCTATTGATCATATCAGGACTGGCGCCTATGAATTTGATTCCATATTCCTCACAGATTCTGGAGAATTCGGCGTTTTCAGAAAGAAAGCCATATCCAGGATGGATTGCATCTGCATTGGTTATTTCTGCTGCCGCGATGATTCTTGGGATGTTGAGATAGGATTCTCTGCTGGGTGCGGGTCCTATGCAAACAGCCTCATCGGCAAATCGAACATGCAAGCTGTCTTTGTCAGCGGTGGAATATACTGCTACTGTCTTGATCCCCATTTCCTTACAGGTACGGATGATTCTCAGTGCAATTTCTCCCCTATTGGCAATTAATATTTTTTTAAACACGGGTGATTAGGGTCTAAGTAACAAAAACGAATTAACCGGCAGGATCTACCAGGAACAATGGCTGATCGTATTCCACAGGTGTAGCGTTTTCTACCAAAACCTTTACGATTTTACCGGAAATTTCTGATTCTATTTCATTGAAAAGTTTCATGGCTTCGATGATGCACACCGTCTGTCCAGCCACCACACGGTCACCAACAGTGACAAAAGGGTCAGAATCTGGATTGGCTGTTCTGTAAAAAGTGCCAATCATTGGAGATTTGACTTCAATGTAATTGTTTGTCTCTTCCTTTACAGGTGCAGGAGCTGCAGGTGCCGCCACTGGTGCTGCCGCAACTGGATTGGAGACTTGGTGATGCCCCGGATTGTTGTCGGACTTCACTACCGTAGTATCAGGAAATTTTTTGATGGAAAGTTTGAATTCGTCGGTTTCAATTTTCACTTCGGCTAGGCCAGTGTTTGAAATAAAATCTATTAACTCTTGAATCTCTTTGGCTTTCATATAAAATCTTGGTTTAGGATTCCCAAATTGACATTGGGTTTACATTTTGTTTAAAAACTGAACAGCGATTTAATTTAATAAAAACTGGCCGCTATTTAATATTATTTGACTCTTTCAGAATAGGATCCATCTCGGGTATCCACTTTGATCATGATGTCTTGCTCGACAAACAAAGGAACCATGACAGTTGCTCCGGTTTCGAGGGTCGCTGATTTTTGAGCATTGGTAGCGGTGTCTCCTTTGATGCCGGGTTCTGTATAGGTAATCATCAGTTCCACAAAAGGAGGGAGTTCCACAGCAAGGGGAGTTTCCGTTTCCTCATGGACCATGATGTCCACCAATTGCCCCTCTTTCAAAAGGTTGGATCTTTCGATCAATTTTTCATCGATTCGGATTTGCTCGAAGTTTTCCGTATCCATAAAGTGATATCCCATTTCATCTGAATAGAGAAACTGGTGTCCTCTTTTCTCCACCCTTGCGGTGGTGATTTTTTCGCCAGCATTGAAAGTTTTATCCAATACTTTACCCGATCGAAGGCTTTTCAGCTTGGTTCTTACAAAGGCTGGCCCTTTTCCAGGCTTCACGTGCTGGAATTCTGTAATGGTATAGATGTCATTGTGAAATTCAAGACATAATCCATTTTTAAAATCTGCCAAAGATGCCATATTTTTTCTGTCTAGTATTTAAATTATTTTGGGTCGTAGCCCCACTTCAGGAAAATAGATCCCCAGGTAAATCCACCGCCAAAAGCGGCAAGGATGATATTGTCTCCTTTTTTCATTCTGGATTCATAATCCCAAAGACAAAGGGGAAGGGTTCCTGCTGTGGTATTTCCGTATTTTTCAATGTTCATCATGACTTTATCCATGCCGATTCCCATTCGGTTGGCGGTTGCATCAATGATTCTTTTGTTGGCTTGATGGGGGACAAGCCAAGCTACATCCTCCGCTTTCAGGTTGTTTTTGGTCATTATCTGGGCACTTACTTCTGCCATGTTGGTTACCGCGAATTTGAAAACGGAAGAACCTTCTTGGAATGCAAAATGCTCTCTGGCAGCTACTGTTTCAAGGGTGGCAGGTTTTCTGCTTCCGCCTGCTTTCATATGAAGAAAGGGAGCTCCAGATCCATCGGAATGCAACATGGAATCCATTATTCCAATGTTTTCAGTTGTGGCTTCCAGCAATACGGCTCCGCCTCCATCACCAAAAATAATGCAGGTAGACCTGTCTTGATAATCTACGATAGAAGACATTTTATCCGCCCCTATTACGATCACTTTTTTGTGCATGCCTGTTTCAATAAACTGGCTGGCAATGGTCAAAGCATATAGAAATCCAGAACATGCGGCCGAGATGTCAAAGCTGTAACTGTTCTTGGCCCCTACGTTATCAGCGATAATATTGGCTGTCGCTGGAAAGGGCATATCTGGGGTGACAGTGGCACAGATGATCAAGTCAATTTCTTCTGGATCAGTATGGGTTTTTTTCAGAAGTCCACTTACTGCTTTGGTCCCTATGACGGAAGTTCCTTGGTTTTCACCTTTTAGAACCCTTCTTTCCTTGATTCCTGTTCTGGAAACAATCCACTCGTCATTGGTATCCACCATCGTTTCCAATTCCCGATTGGTAAGGATGTATTCAGGAACCCAACCGTGGACTCCTGTAATTACTGCTCTGGTTTTTTCCATTCACTATTTGATTAAAATCCCAATCGCTGCCGAATGACAACACAATTGAGGATTTTTAAGGTGTTTTTTTATAAAGCATACTTTATTCCAAAAGGAAATTGCAATTAAGCTTTAAAATTATTTAAAATGACGCTTACCACCAAAGGTTTTTACCATTTGAATGAGGAAGATGGGATTATCTTTTGCAAAAATCCCAAAACCAGTCATTGTTAAATAAAAAAATCCATTCGAAACTACGGTTTCGAACGGATTTAATCAAACAGCTTACGCTATTTTCTTAATGTTTTGGATTTTGAAGAAGTTAAGCAAGAACTTCTTTTTCCATGATTACCTGACCTTTGTAATACAATTTGCCATCAAGCCAAAAAGCTCTGTGTGGCAAATGGAATTCACCTGTGGTTGGACATTTTGCAAGACCTGGAGCAGTTAACTTATAATGAGTTCTTCTTTTGTCTCTTCTGGTGTTTGAAATTTTGCGCTTAGGATGTGCCATCTCTATACAATTTAGATTAATCTTTTTTCTTTAATTTTTTTAAAACTTCCCATCTTGGGTCGAGGTCTTCCTTAGGCTCTTCGGATGCTTCCGTGATTTCGTCTGCATCGTCCGATTTCCTGTCGGAAATATATACTAGATCGCCATCGCCTTCAAAGTCCTCATCATCCATCTCTTCTAAATAATCCGGATGAATTTTCTTTGCAGGGAGGGCAAGCAGAATAAATTCATAAATCAACTGGGCTACGTTGATGCTCTGCGTGTCTTGGGGAATCATAAATAGATCTTCACTGAGTTCTTGTTCCTCAGGTCCGTATTTATAAATCACTTTTTCTACAGTTGAAAGGGGAAAATCAAATTCTTCCAAACTCCTGTCGCAGGTCAGCTTTACTGTTCCCTTAATCTCAAAATAAGCTTCGATAAGCGAACTTTGCTTATTGATTTGGATTTTAGCGCTCAGATTTCCTTGGCTTACAAAATCATTCGGATCAAAATTCCCGAAGAAATCATCCTTCACTTCAAAAGTGAAATCATGCTTTCCCTCCTTTAATTTTATGAGATCAATATCGTATGCTTTCAAGAATTTCACGCCTCTTCCTATTCATTTAAGACCGCAAATTTAGCGAACTAATTTAGAAATATAAAATTTGGTCTGAAATTATTTTGGGAATCTTTGCCAAACTTTCTCAGCAGTCTATTTCGCCACTGCCCAAACCACTGTTTTTCAAATCTTAAAACCCATTTTGAAGGCTCAAAATCTTTCCATGGATCAATTCTCCTCTTCTTCCCAACCTGTCCGGGATTTAATGATGTCATAAGCTTGAAAGATTGCAGCAGACATGGATCCCTCATTGGCAATGTTCTTTCCCGCGATGTTGTAGGCTGTCCCGTGATCGGGAGAAGTCCGGATGATCGGGAGTCCCGCGGTGAAATTCACCCCGGTTTCAAATGCCAGTGATTTGAAAGGAATCAATCCCTGATCATGATACATTGCCAAAACCCCATCGAATTTCTTCTGGTGCATCATCCCAAAAAAACCATCTGCCGGATATGGGCCAAAAACCAAATGTCCTTTTTCCTTAAATCCCCCTATGACTGGTTTGATGATGGTTTCCTCTTCATCCCCTAACAAACCGTCCTCACCAGCATGCGGATTTAAACCCAATACTGCGATCCTTGGCTTTGGGATACCAAAATCATGTTGGAGAGAATGAATCATGATCTCCAATTTCCCCTTGATGTTCGCTGCCGTCACCTGATTTGGAACTTCTTTGAGTGGGATATGTCCGGTGACTACCCCCACCCGGATACCTTCAGCCACCAAAAACATCAAGCTCTTATTGATGCCAAAGGCCTCTGTCAGATATTCGGTATGCCCAACAAATTTGAGCGCCTCGGAATTGATATTGCTTTTGTTCAGGGGTGCTGTCACCAAAGCATCAATTTTGTTTTCCTTGAGATCTGCGATGGCTTGGTCTAGAGCGGCAAGGGCAAGCTTTCCCGCTTCCTGTGTTTCCACTCCGGGAATTACTTCAGGACTTTCCTCCAGAACATTGATGACATTTATTTTTTTGTGATGGACTTCATTGATGGACCTGATCTGCATAAAATTGAAATCATCCATGCCCAAGTGTTTCCTGTAAAAAGTCAATGCCTTTCCATGGGCATAGATCACGGGAGTAATGATTTTATGGATGCGGTTGTCCATCAGGGCTTTCATGGTCACCTCGGCACTGATACCATTAATATCTCCTATACTGATTCCTATTATGGGTTTGTTTTTTCTTGGATTCATCAAAATTTGAGTTGACGTAAAGCAAATGATTTTGTGCAAAATGTTTCGGTATTCTTCCCAAGAATTTATTTGGAATCAATACCTTGTCAAAAAAGGGCAAAAACATTCGCTTTATCAAAGCAAATAATTAGAGACCCTAGCTAGAATTGTTTTAATTTTGACCTGCAATTTATAATAAAAATATTAGAGTATTGAATATGCAAAAAGTCAAACCTAAAAAACACCTTGGACAGCATTTCCTCATTGATTTGGGGATTGCCGAGAATATCGCCCATTCTCTCACTGGCCACCAAGGGGTGAAGAAGGTCTTGGAAATAGGTCCTGGAATGGGAGTTTTGACAGATTTTCTATTGGAAAAACAATGGGAGCTGTTTCTGGTAGACATTGACAAGGAATCCATTGCTTACCTCAACAATAAATATCCACAGATTACAGAGCGCATCATCGAGGCAGATTTTCTCAGAAAGGATTTTGCGCCGATTATGGAGGGGCAATATGCCATCATCGGGAATTTTCCCTACAATATCTCTTCCCAGATTCTTTTCAAGGTTCTGGAAAACAAAGACCAGGTGACGGAAGTCGTCTGTATGCTCCAAAAGGAAGTGGCGCAGCGAATCGCCTCGCCCAAAGGAAACAAAGATTATGGAATCCTTTCGGTTTTCCTACAGGCTTTCTATGATATCGAATACTTGTTTTCGGTTCCCCCGGAGGTTTTCAATCCTCCTCCAAGAGTCAATTCCGGCGTGATCCGATTGACCAGAAACCAAACCCAAAAACTTGATTGTGATGAAAAAATGTTTTTCAGCGTGGTCAAACAAGGTTTTGGAACAAGGAGAAAAACCTTGAGGAATGCATTGAAGGGAATGTCCCTTTCAGAAGAAATGAAAGCGGATCCCGTTTTGGACAAAAGAGCAGAGCAGCTGGATGTGGCCGAATTCGTGGAGCTAACCAATAAAATACAGAAATCTTGGAAAACATAAAATCTTTCGAATTATCCAAGGAGTTTTTGGAAAGCCTCCAAGAGGGGATCGAAAACCAACAGAATGATTACATCATCCAGTCTTTGGAGGGTGTCAATGTGGCGGATATTGCCGCGCTCCTGGACGAGCTCAATATGGAGGAGGCTATTTATGTCCTCAGATTGATGCCGTCCGATGTGTCGGCGGATATCCTGATAGAGCTCGAAGAAGATTCTGTCGTCAAAGTGATCAGGGAAATGGAAGCTTTCGAGCTTGCAAAGCTGATCGATCAGATGGAATCTGATGATGCCGTGGATATCCTCAATCTGGTGCACAATAAAGACAGGGAAGATGTGATCAGCCATCTCCAGGACAAGGAAAAATCCGCACATATCGTAGATCTTTTGCGATATGATGAGGACAGTGCCGGGGGATTGATGGGAAAGGAATTCATCAAAGCGAACCAAAACTGGAACGTGATTCAAACCATCGATGAAATCAGGCGTCAGGCAGAAAAGGTGGAAAAAATCTATTCGATCTATGTAGTCGACAATAAACAACACCTCCTTGGAAGGGTTTCGCTCAAAAAAATCATTCTGGCCTCCTCCGACACCAAAATCGCCGATATCTACGAGCCTGAGGTGTTCTCTGTGCCCACACAAATGGACCAAGAGGAGGTAGCGGAAATCATGCGTAAATACGATTTGGAATCCATACCCGTGGTCAATTCAAAAAATAAACTTTTGGGTAGGATTACTGTCGATGATATCTTGGATGTCATCCGTGAACAGTCCGAGGAAGATATCCAGGCGATGACGGGTTTTTCGAGTGATGTGGAAGAATCAGATAGCATCTTTAGGATTTCGAAGGCCAGGTTGCCTTGGTTGCTTATTGGGGTAGTCGGGGGATTGATGGGTTCTCAAATCATCGGTTATTTTGAGGATGGACTCAGCAAATACATTGCATTGGCTTCCTTTATACCCCTCATTGCTGCTACAGGAGGAAATGTTGGAATCCAATCTTCTTCCCTCGTGGTACAGACGCTTGCGGCGAAATCGGTTTTTGAGGAATCCATTCTCAACAGGTTTATCAAAGGTCTTTTGGTGGCTTTGGTCAATGGCCTGATGCTCGGCGCTTTTGTATTCTGCACCGTGTTTTTCATTTATGGTTTTGAGTTCAGGTTTGGACTGACGGTGGGCATTGCCTTGTTTTGTGTGGTGTTGTTGGCCTCGTTTATGGGGACGGTGACACCGCTGGTCTTGGACAAATATGGCATCAATCCCGCCATGGCTTCTGGGCCCTTCATCACAACGGCAAATGATCTTTTGGGATTGGCTGTTTATTTCGGTGTTGCGACCTTGCTTTTGAACCTTTAAAGGAGGTATAAAAAAAGGCAGGCCCAAAAAGAATGGATGCCGTTCTGAAAAAAATCATTCAACAATAATTTTCATAATCCCCAAAACCCATGAAAATTCTCATCATAGACGAAATGCATCCAAGTATCCATTCCTTATTGGAAAAGGAAGGACACTTGGTGGATTATAGACCGGAAATAACGCGAAAGGAGATAGAAGCAGTCATCGGAAACTATGAAGGCATGATCATCCGATCCAAGACGCCGATGGATAAGGCCTTGTTGGAGAAAGCGGTTGGATTGAAATTTATCGGCAGGGCTGGTGCAGGCCTTGACAAAATCGATTTGGAATACCTGGAGAAAAAGGGAATCAAACTCTTTACAGCAGCGGAAGGAAATCGGGATGCTGTTGGGGAACATGCCATTGGGATGTTGCTTGGTTTGTTCAACCATCTTTCACAAGCCGACGTACAGGTCCGCAAGGGTATTTGGCAGCGGGAGGAAAATAGGGGAGAGGAATTGGCAGGGAAAACCGTGGGCATCATTGGTTATGGGAACATGGGCGAGTCATTTGCCAGAAAACTTAGGGGATTCGATGTGCTGGTTTTGGCCTATGACAAGTACAAAAAAGGTTTTGGAAATGAATATGTGGAGGAAGTTGGTTTCAAGCGGCTTGTCGGGGAGGCTGATATTTTGAGCTTGCATGTGCCACTCACCGATGAAACCAGGAATTTCATCACCCCTGAGGTTTTGGAGCAATTTGCAAAACCCATATACTTGATCAATACCGCCCGGGGAGAAATCATTTCTTTTGACACCATCAACGAAGGCTTCGAACGAGGAATTTTGAAAGGAGCAGTTTTGGATGTTTTGGAAAATGAGAAATTCAACAGTTTTACATCTGCTGAACGCCTTGCTTTCGAAAAATTGGCAAGTAGGGAAAATGTGATGTTCTCTCCCCATGTTGCCGGATGGACTTTTCAATCCTATGAAAAAATCAATAAAGTACTGGTGTCCAAAATTGTTAAAGCCTTCAAATAACCAGGAGTAGGAAACAAAGGGGTTTAGAATTTATTTTAAATGGCTTGAAGTTTCAAAAAGCACTTCCTACCAAATCCATTTCTTGACTTTGGAAGTAGGGACTAGGCAAATAAAATGAATGGATTGGGAACAAGGATATGGCCGCTTTTTCGGCGGGTTCATTCATGATACGGCAAAAAGCATTTTCGCTTCGGCCTATCCAGTTTTGTTGAACCTCAATTTTCTTTTTTAAACCTTTAAATTGCTTAATCGTTTCTATTCCTTTATCTTTGTCATAGATAAATACAACGAACTATATGAAAGGCGGTCTCAGCAATGAGACCGTTCTTTTATTTTTCATAGCCATAGTAAAAAAAAATAGACCATGGGAAAAATACAGTATTACACTGAGGAGGGTCTGAAAAGATTGAAAGATGAACTTTTGACTTTGAAGACCAAAGGGAGACAAGATATCTCCAAGCAGATAGCGGAAGCTAGGGACAAAGGTGATTTGAGCGAAAATGCCGAATATGATGCGGCCAAAGACGCTCAAGGTTTGTTGGAACTTAAAATTGCCAAATTGGAAGAGGTGGTAGGAAACGCAAGGATCTTGGACAATTCCAAAATGGATCCATCTAAAGTTGGTATTTTGAGTACTGTCAAAATCAAGAACGTGAAAAACGGGATGACTGTCAGTTATACTTTGGTGTCTGAGGAAGAAGCCGACTTGAAGGAAGGTAAGATTTCTCTGGCTTCTCCATTTGGTATGGGTCTCGTTGGTAAATCCAAAGGCGACATTGCCACCATCAACGCCCCCGCAGGCCAATTGGAATTCGAGATTCTCGACATTAATTATTAAATTTTTATTTCCCGATGGTTTCTCCCTCGGGATTTTTTTATTTTTGTAACTATGGCAACACTCTTCACTAAAATCATCAACAGAGAAATTCCCGCAGAAATCATTGCTGAGGATGACAATTACATTGCATTTTTAGATATCATGCCTTTGGTAAAGGGACACGTTTTGGTAGTCCCAAAAAAGGAGACAGATTATATATTTGCACTCGAGGATGATCTATTGGCTGGGCTCTTTGTCTTTTCCAAGAAAATAGCAAAGGCGATCGATAAATCCATCAAATGTACCCGTGTTGGGGTAGCGGTGATTGGATTGGAAGTTCCCCATGTCCATGTCCACCTTGTCCCGCTCAGGACAATGGATGATATCAATTTCACAAGACCAAAAATGAAGCTTTCGAAAGAGGAATTGGCCGAAATTGCTACGGTGATTAGGGGCGGACTGGATTCCTAAAGATCTTTTGAATTGTAAAAAGAGTCAATTGGAAGGTTAATATTAAAACGCATAAAAAAAGAGAAACACGAAGTAAACTTCCTTTCGTGTTTCTCTTTTTTTTATTCCCCGGATGGGAATGAAACCCTTCAACCCGAAATATGCATTGGGTCTCCCAATGGGGCTGAAACTGCAAGAAAATCGAACTATTTAGAGAATTAGGCTTAGCACCGAATATGGTGAAGTCAGAAATCGCAAACAAGGAACAGATTATCAGGGGATTTCAAGATGGGATGGCGTTGGTGATGCATTGCCCGGGTTCAATTTCCCACGCTTGATTTCACCTTTGCATTTTTTTCCAAGGTTATGAGTAAATCGAATTCCATGCAGGCTTTCAGCCTTCAGCTAATTTTATCGATCTCCTCGATTCGATATTTGGGTGTCCCCCCTTTTTTGGTAGCGACAAAAGCGCCCAGTTTGCAAGCAAAATCCAAGATTTCTTCTGGGGATGATCCTTCCAAATAGGTCTTCACAAACCCACTTAAAAAGGCATCCCCTGAACCCACAGTGTCCTCTACCTGAACTTGATAACCTGCATGTTGGAAAAACACGCCCTTTTGGTAAAGCAATGCACCTTGGGAACCCAGGGTGATGCAGACCATTTGGATAGGGAAATGCTGGGTGAGGAATTCGCAAAGTTTTTGACTGACCGGAGAAATCCCAAAAGATTCTCCACCCTTGCTGTTTGGATTCAAATTGATAGGGAAGGCCGAATATTCTTCTTCCACAGAAATCCCGAAATGATCCGCAACAATCATCAATTCCTCTTCATTGATTTTGAGAATGTCCGTGAAACCCAGCACAATTTCTATTTTTTCGAAATCATAAAAAGGGGCTCTGAGGTTGATGTCAAAAATTTTAAGGGTTTTGGTGTGTAGGAGTTGATGAAGGGTGTCCCAGCTTTTATTGTTTCTCACCGAGAGACTTCCAAAAATAAACGCGGCAGCATCGTCCACCGCTTTCTTGTTTTCTTCCGTCAAGTCGATGAAATCCCAAGCCACCGGTGATACAATGGTGTACCTGATGTTTTCTCGATCTCTGTTGTCTACCACTACTTTACCGGTGGGGTGGACAGGGTCAGTTTGGATAAGCGTGGTGGGCAATCCATAGGAGGACACGAAATCCCTTAGGGCGATGCCTTTTTCATCCTCCCCCAATCGTGAGATCATCTGGATCTTGAGCCCGAGCTGCTGAAGATTCAAAGCAACATTCATCGGAGCACCTCCGGCAATTTCATAATCGGGAAAGCAATCCCATAGCATTTCTCCGAAGCAAACGACTTTTTTAGACATGGCTTTTTTGTAGATCTTTCTGGATTTCTTCCAAGGATCGGCCCTTTGTTTCGGGCATCTTAAATGCAACCCATAGAAGCTGGAGTACCATCATCAAGGCAAAGAAAGCAAAGATATTCCCCGCGCCGAAACTGTTGGCCACAAAAGGGAAAATATTGGCGATGACTGCTGCGAGAATCCAATGGGTAAAAGATCCCATGGACTGACCGAAGGCCCGCAGCTCGTTGGGGAAAATCTCAGCAATAAAAACCCAGATCACCGAACCCTGTCCGATGGCATGTGATGCGATAAATCCAAATACAAAGAAGGGAAGGAGGGAACTGCTTATAAAACCGCCGAAATAGCTGTAGGCCATGAGCGAAAGTGAAATAATATACCCAACCGAACCGATATACATCAATTTCTTCCTCCCGATCCTGTCGATCAGGTAAAGTCCCAGCATGGTCGCAACGATATTGATCGCGCCGATTCCGATGGTGGATAGGAGTGCATTTTCAGTCGAAATCCCGGCGGATTCAAAGATCCTTGGGGCGAAATAGATGATGGCATTGATCCCTGACATTTGATTGAAAAAGGCCATGAGGACCGCAAAACCACTGATTTTTTTGAATCGAGGCGTAAACAATGTTCCAAAACCCATTTTTCCTCGGATTTCCTTGCTTTCGGCAATGGCAAGCGTGATTGCTTCGTCGACCCCTTCCGGATCGGTTTTGGTCAATATGGCCCTTGCTCCTTCAAAATCCTGTTTTTTGGTGATCAACCATCTTGGGCTTTTAGGGACTTTGATAATCAATATACTGTAAATCAAGGCAGGGATCGCTTCAACCCCCAACATCCATCTCCAGGCCTCGGCCAAATTGGCCGTGCCGATCAGGTAGTTGGAGAAATAGGCCATCAAGATACCGAAGACAATGTTGAATTGATAAAGGGCAACTAACTGTCCCCTTCTTTTTGCCGGAGCGATTTCGCTGATGTACATCGGCGCTACAACCGATGAAGCACCAACGCCCAATCCCCCAATAAACCTAAAAACCATAAATGAGTACACCTCGGGAGCGAAGGCGGAGCCAAGGGCAGAGACCAGGTAGAGCAAGCCGATCCAAATCAGAGAAGTTTTTCTCCCAAAACGGTCTGCAGGAATTCCGCCAAACAATGCGCCCAATACCGTACCATAAAGAGCCATTGCCACGGCCAAGCCGTGGCTCAAATCACTTAATCCCCATAAAGCTTGGATGTCACGCTCGGCGCCTGAAATGACAGCGGTGTCAAAGCCAAATAAAAACCCTCCAAGCGCAGCCGTGATGGAAAGGAAAAGGACGTAATGTTTACTTTGCATGAATAATGATTATTTGGGTGAATGGCTAAAACTAGGGATAAGTCATGACTTTTTTAGATTTTCCATTCAAGAATGATTTATTTTTGAGGTTTTTGATAGAGGAAGTTCGTTTAGCCATAAGTTTTGATAAAAAAGGGAATGAACTCAATTCCCTTTTTTACCATATTGATTTGAGATAATGTAATTTGCTTTCATTCTCAAATCCAATCAATGTCACTTTGTTGTAAGGTGAATTTGGGAAAAGGATTTCGGTCAATACCAGTTCGCCACCATTCACAAAAATCTCCAAAGAGGACCTGTCCAAGAATATCCTGATACTTTGGATTTTTTCATTGGCAATTGGGGCCTGGTGTATCTTTCCGAAATCCCCTGAAAAATCCATTTTACCGGATTGGCTTCTGTCAAATGTCAAGACATCACCCTTCTTGGAAATAAGGACTTTTTCATTTGCTGCATTGCTGAATTCGATGCTGAAATCATTGGCCTTGGGTATAAGTTCCAATTCCACCAATTCTTCACGCAGCGCTATGTTTTCCCCTATAGCAGTTTCAGTGGAAGATCGGAGTTTTTCCAATTCCTTTATAGGCTTGGACGCTACCAAGAAATCATTTCCTTTTTTTATCAATTCCAAAGATCTTGGGACAGTCATGGCAGATCTCCAATTTTCAGTCGGAACCACATTGGCATAAAGCCAATTGCTCATCCAGCCGATCATCAATTTTCTTCCGTCCGCTTTAGGGATATTGGACCAGGTCACGCCTGCATAATTGTCTGCACCATAATCCAGCCATTTGACTTCGGTGCTTTCTACATTGAAATTGGAGCCATCAAAATCACCGATGAAGTACTGCGTCGCCGAGCCTCCATTGGGTCCGCCTGGATTGATACTTACAAAAAGCACCCATTTCACTTCTCCATCTGCTGTGGTCAGAGGAAATAAATCCGGGCATTCCCAAACGCCGCCATAAGCGCCCCAAGATGGGTTGAAATCACTCTCATGCGCCCAGTCGATAAGGTTGGGTGATGAATAAAAACTGATCCTATCCAAGACAGCCAAAGCCATGATCCATTGACCTGTTCCATCATTGGATTCTACCCAGGAAACTTTTGGATCCCTGAAATCCTTGATGCCTGGGTTTTTGAGAATGGGGTTGTTTTCGTGTTTGGTCCAGGTTCTTCCCCGATCCGTGCTGTAGGCAATACCTTGAGTTTGATAATCGTCTCTTTTGGCTTTTTCTCCTTCGGGATCATGATAGGTATAGATCGCGACCATGGCTGGGTTTTCGGATGTTCCCAATCCACTGGTATTGTTGTGGTCCACAACTGCCGATCCTGAGAATATATAGCCGAATTCATCCGGGAATAAGGCGACAGGCATATGCTCCCAATGGACCATGTCTTCAGATATGGCATGTCCCCAATGCATCGGGCCCCAAATGGTGGAGTCAGGATAGTATTGATAAAAAAGGTGGTATTCACCGTCCAAATACACCATTCCGTTCGGATCGTTCATCCATTGGGAAGGAGGTGAAAAGTGAAATTGGGGACGGTAGGCCTCGTTGAATTCCTTAGTGTTTTCATTAACCAGTTGGGAACCCTGTTGGTTACAGGAAAGAACCAGAACCAAGCAAACCAAGGTCAAAATATTGGTGAAATGTTTGATCATCTTTACGTTGTTTAAAAGTGTTGGAAAAAAAGCTGCTATCGCTACCCCTATAGGATTTCGATAGCAGCATTGAGGGATATAGGTTTGAGAATTTAGATTTTCTTTTGGATTAAGGGTTATTTAACCACCAACAAACTTTTCCGGATACATTTGAAATTGAACTGTATGGGATAAGCATAACGATTGGTTTTAATAGCCTGGATTTTGTTTATAAACTCCTTTGGTGAAATCAATTTCACGTTGGGGGATGGGATAATATTCATCCCTTCCTGCTGTAAATTTGGCATTGGCCAAGAAGTCACGTTTTATTTTTTCCTTATTCAAATAAGCATTCAATACCTCAGCGGCTTCTCCCCATCTTACCAAATCAAAGAATCTTTGACCTTCCATACCAAACTCAAGTCTTCTTTCGAATTTCAGGGCTTTCCAGGCATAATCTTTATTTGGAAATGATTCATAAAGCCCTACATTGTAGATATTGGAGGCTCCTGCAGCTAAAGGGCGTTCGGCACTGGCAGCGGCTCTGGCCCTGATCTCATTGATAATCGGCAAGGCTTCATTCCAACGGTTGAGCTGGATAAGAGCCTCTGCTTTGAACAATAAAACATCGGCATACCTGATAAAATCTATATTCTTGGACGTTCCTATAAATGGTCCCTCTTTTCTGTAACAGGAACAGTCGGGAGCTTGCTGCTCTTTCATATTGCCGAAATAGCCATATACACCTGGATCTCTGGCCCAGCTGAAATTATATACCATATCACCAGACTGGTTTATGGTGTTTTTGTATTTAAATGGCCTCCCAGGAACTCCAACTGTATGGTCAAGTCTTGGGTCCACTGTCACCCCAGCAGCCAGAGGGGTGGTGCCGTTCGGTAATACCGTGTTAAAGATGTCCTGATCATTGAAATTATCCAATAAGGGTAGCCCGTTGGAACCGGTCTTGAATGCATTTACCATATTTTGGCTGGCCAAATGGAATCCACAGCAACCATACAATCCTGTTCCATGCGGAGAATTTAATCCTGTAACGTAACTTAATCTGCTTACTACAGTACCGTCATTGATGGAAAACTGAACTGCCCAAATTGATTCAGGTCCGTTGTCAAATCCATCAAAGAAATTGTTTCCAAAATCACGCTCCAAGCCACCAACGACCTGATCAGCAAAGGAAATCACCTCTTCTAGTCGAGCAGTATTGATATTGACCACGCGGTGTTGTTCATCCTGTTCATAGGCCTGATACAAGCGTAATTTAGCCAAATATGCTGCTGCTGCACTTCTGTTTGCTCTCCCTACCTCATCCTGAAACTGTGGTAAATTGTTGTAAGCAAAAAGAAAATCCTCAGCAATTTTATTCCAAAGATCATCGTTCGAAACATCATTGGTCACTTGCGCTATTTCTTCCTGGGCTAATTCCTCGGTAATATAAGGAATTTTCTTGAACAGGGTTTTGAGCATAAAGTGGGAATGTGCTCTTAGAAAGCGAAGTTCTGCCTGTCGAATTGTCTTTTCGGCATAATCTTCAGCAGGGATGGAATTGATCACTGATAATGCGAAATTAGCTCTGGAAATGGCTTTGTAATAATTGGTCCAAGTACGTGGAGCCATCCAATCCCCTTGGTCTGGAATGGTAAGGTTATATTGTTCATACCGATCGATGACATCCACATCCCCCCGGCCACCTCCTCCTTTGTAAGCGTCGTCAGAGCGGACACTGCCATAAACCCAAAGACTGGTCAAAGGCCCGATCATTTCATCATTTCCGATACCTGCATAAGCGGCAATTACCAATGACTCCGCATTTTGGGGAGTTGCTACATTTTCACTCGAAAGCACACCTCTTGGCTCATATTCCAGAAAGTCACCTGAACATGATCCCAAGACCACAGCCGCCAAAAGCGCTATATTTTTTAATATGTTGTTTTTCATGATTTTTGGAAATTAGAAGTTTACATTAAGTCCCATTGAAAACACCGTAGGTACAGGTATCCTGTCCACATTTGTTCGCTCAGGATCAGAACCGATGTAGTTTTTGGGAGTAAACCAAATTAAATTTTCTCCCTGTAGGTATACCCTAGCGCCGCTCACAGCTCCCCATTTGGAGATAATTGATTCAGAAAGGGAATAACCGATTTGTAAATTCCTGATTTTGAAATAGGAATTGTTTCTATAAAGATAGTCTGATGTTCTTGTGTCATTGAATGCCAATGATGTAGAAGGGATATCTGTATTGGTGTTGTTTGGCGTCCAGGCGTTCAATACCCCCAAACCTGCATTTTCACGACCGGACACGAAATTGTTCCAGAAAATATAGGGGTCGAGCCCAATCCTTCCAGCTACCCCTGATCCAAATACAGCGAAATCAAAGTTTTTATAGCCCAAATTAATACCAATTCCGTATTCCAATCCAGGCAATGTGTTTCCTATAAAATCCCGATCGTCTGCATCGATTACCCCGTCATTGTTTAAATCCATAAATTTTATTCCTCCTGGTCTGGCTCCAACCTGGGTTGGGCTTGAATTCACTTCTTCCTGACTTTGGAACAAACCATCGGTTTTAAAGCCAAATATTGAAAATTGTGATTGGCCGATGATCGAGTTTTCTGCAGTACCAGGGAAAGCAGCCCTGACTTCCTCAGGCAAAAAGGTGATCCTATCTTTGAATGCGCCGAAGTTAGTGCTTACGCTTAAGGAAAGTCCGTTTTCATAGGTCTTGGCATAGTTCAATGCCAATTCCCATCCCTTGGTTGAGGTGGAGGCGCCATTTAAAACCCTTTGTTGGCCCTCTCCTATGGCAGAAGCAATGGGAGGTCTTGTCAAAATGTCGCTGGTATTTCTAGTGAAAAAATCAAAAGAACCTGTCAGCGCAAAATTAAAAAGACTAAAATCAAGTCCTAAATTCCATTCCTTGGTTGTTTCCCATTTCAAATCAGGGTTTTCAGCCTGAACGGACACAAAGCCTGAAGGGAGATTTCCTGTGCCATTTCCATTGATGTCATAAGCCGTTCCCACGTTGTAATAGTATTCGAAAAATCCCCCGATAAATTGGGATTGATTGGAACCATATCTGGATTCGTACAAACCAAAACGTGCCAGATCGCCGATTTCTTGGTTACCAACCTCACCATAACCTGCCCTGAATTTTAAGTCAGAAAGTTTTTTGATGTTTTTCAGAAATGCTTCCTCACTAAGTCTCCAACCAATGGTGGCCGCTGGAAAAACACCATATCTGTTGTTTTTACCAAATCGTGAAGAGCCATCTCTTCGAATCGTAAACGAGGCAAGATACTTGTCTTCCAAAGCATAATTCAATTTCCCAAATTGGGATAGTAGTCTGCTTCCTGTTACTCGACCAGTATTGGTTTTGGCTCCAGTGGCTGCGTCAAGAACAAAATAGGATTCTGTTTCCACAGCAAACCCATCAGCCATTGACATGATGCTTGAAAAGTCATCCTTTATGGACTCGGTACCCAATAAGGCATCAAACCGATGTTTACCCACACTCAGTTTGTAATTCAGGATATTGGAAAACACCAAACTTGAAAACTCATTGGTATCATGAATCAATCTGTTGTTGTTCCTTGTGATAAATCCATTGTTGACTTTCGGTTCGATGTCTTTTCTATGAAAAGCATTGTAATCTATTCCTAAACTGGATTTAAAACTCAGGTTTTCCAATATTTCCCACTCCGCAAATACATTTCCATAGAAGTTGTTTTTACGGTTGTTGTCCCATCTATTGAGGTATTGCATCAATACAGGGTTATTTCTGTCCGAATATCCTGCCCCAATTGGGCCTGCAAATTCGCCATTGTTGTCCCGAAGAGGTATGGTGGGCGCTAGGGTAATCGCTAATCCGGGAGTTGGCGCATTTCCAACATCCCCTGAAGCCAATGTTTCTTCAGAAGTTGAAAACTGGGAATTTACACCAAACCTCACTTTATCATTGAACAACCAGGTGTTCGCATTCAACCTTCCGGTATACCGCTCGTAACCTGTGTGTTTTAATACGCCCGTATTTTTTAAATGTCCAAGATTGATCATCAATGATGATTTTTCTGAATTGGTGGACACTGTTACTTCATTATTGAATACATAGCCGGTCTTGTAGGTTTCCTTCTGCCAGTCAGTATCGCCGGAAGGAACATTTGGATTTCCTCCCACAAATGGTCTGGCGGAAACACTGTTGAGCACAGGGTTGTTGAAATCCCCATTCCAATCAAAATCATAGATCTCGCCATATCCACTTGTAGGGTCTGCTCCATCATTGACAGATGCCCTCCACAATACTTCCCCGCGCTGCAAAGAATTTAACATGTCATACCGTTGGTTTTTTTCGGAAAGCATGGAGACATTTGAGTTCACAGTTACCGTAAGCCGATCTGCCCCGGAGGCTTTGTTTTTGGTGGTCACTACTATTACCCCATTTGCAGCCCTTGAGCCGTAGATGGAGGAAGCAGAGGCATCTTTGAGTATTTGGATCGACTCAATTGCCTCAGGATTTAAGCTTGCAAACACTTCCTGACGCTTTGTCGGTACACCATCAATAACATATAAAGGATCATTGTTGCCTAAAGTAGAAGTACCTCGGATCAGGACCCTACTGCTCGTCCCGGAAGGGTCACCGGATTTTTCTATCAACAGGCCAGGTACCCGGCCCTGAAGGGCTTGCATGGGATTACCAGAGCTCATGCTTTGGCCTTTGATGGGTTCCAGATTTACTGCGACTATGGCGCCGGTCATGTCTGCTTTTCGCTGAGTACCATATCCGACGACAACTATTGCTTCCATTTCCGAGATATCTTCTCCAATCGAAACATTAATAATGCTTCTGTTCCCCACATTTTCCGTTAGTGTTTCATATCCAATGAAGGAAAACAGGAGCGATTCTGTAGGCTCAGCAGCAATGGAATATGTTCCATCAATGTCTGTTACCGTCCCTCGGACAGTTCCCCGAACTTGGACGGTTACTCCTGGGATGACTTCCCCGGTGGTTTTGTCAGTCACCGTTCCTGTCACCATTGCCTGCTGGGAAAAAGCAGGGACAGTGACCATCAAGGCGATGATGATTAGTAAAATTTGTCTTTTCATGATTTTAAGGGGTTTATCATTGTGGAAAATTGGTTTTTAGTTTAATAGATTTGGAATGAGTACAGTAGTTGAATTTTTTTTGGATAAGGTGTGATTGTCCACTTGCCGTGTATCTGTCTTGAAATATTTCGAATGGGATTACCCCTACTGGGGTGCAAATGGAAATTAAAAAAAAGGGTAAGGTGAAGACCGGTGAAATTTGGATAAGTAAGATTCCAGTGATCAGAAATAGGTGTGATAAACAGCCAAATGATACAATCAGCATCAAAAATCTTTTTCCAGTTTTACCATTTAGGAAATCACACCAAATTCCGAAAATGAAATTGGAACAGCCAAACAATGTTGTTCCAAAAAATGATTCTTTACTTAAGGAGACCACCCCTTTGATGTAAAAGTCGTGGAATGCATTGAGTGTTCCCGCAAGTGCGTTTATGAGTCTGATTGGACCCGAAACCACAAGGGTACTTAAGCAGATTAAAAATCCGCTAATTGAATATATTGTAGAATAATATATGGTTTTTTGGCTCATGGTTTATTGTTACCTCTAAACTATGAGCTTTTAAAAAAATTAAATTTTAAACCCGTTTCCAATTTTTATAAAATCGTTCCAGGGATCTATTTTAAAATAAAAAAGGCTGTTTAAGCGCAATGCAAACGTTATAAAAGATTTTAAATCGTCATTTATATTTTCATTTTTGTTTCAGTGTTTCAAAATTGTTTCATTTTTTGCCTTGGGTTTGGTTTTCGCGATATTCGGATGGGGTTATTCCAAATGCATTTTTGAATACGGTGGAAAAATATGCAGCAGTACTGAAGCCCACTTTAAACGAAATATCAGCGATGCTTCCGGAATCATTGATCAATAAATACTTCGCTTTTTTGAGTCGAACCTTGGTGATGTAGTCGTTTACACTGTAGCCTAAGACAGTTTTTGTCTTCCTATACAGTTGGCCTCTGGATAACCCAATTTCTTTGCAGATTTCATTGACACCAAAATGGGGATTGCTTAAGTTCTCCTCAACCAACGATGTAAAAGCTTTATTGAATTTCTTGTCACTATTCAAAGGATTTGCTTCCCTTGGCAATTCGTGCAGGAAATGTTCCTTCAATTGGTTTCGATTGGATAGGATTGTTTTAATACGCTCCATGACAAAGGAAATACTGAAGGGCTTGGTGATATAATCATCAATTCCTGTCTTAATTCCTTTTAACATATCCTCTTCGCTGGATTTGGCAGAGATTACGATGATGGGAATTGAGGAAGTTTGGGGTGTTGCTTTCAGTTTTTTTATCAGTTCCAATCCATTCCCGTTTTTGAGCATGAGATCACAAGTGATTAAATCTGGAATTTCATCTAAAGCAATTAGAAAAGCTGATGAAGTATCCTCAGCTTCCAAAATCCTGTAGGACGTTTGGAGTTTATTTTTGAGGTAGTTTCTGATTTCCAAGTCATCCTCAATGATCAAAACAGTATTTTTCAAGTCCGGTGGCTCATTTTCAATGGGGAATGAGTCGTCTTGTTCAGGCAAAAATGATTCAAAATCAAGAATTTGATCTTGAATCAGGTCCGAGAACAATTCCTCAGGTTCAAAATGGCTTTTACCCATTTTGAACCTGAGTAGGAATACCGTTTTTTCACCCATTTCTGATTTGAGGTCAATGGTCCCATGTTGAAGTTCTACGAGCTCTTTGGATAAAGCGAGACCCAGACCGGAACCGGTTATTCTCGTCCCGGATTTCCCTTGGTAAAACCTGTCAAAAGCATGTTCGGTTTCTTCTTTGTTCATTCCGGGTCCGGTATCTTCCACTGTAATCAAAACTTCATGTTTCAAGGGATCTTCTTCTACATTTACCAAGATTGTCCCTTTTTTTGGAGTGAATTTGAACGCATTTGAAAGAAGATTGAACATTACTTTGTCCATCATGCTTGGATCAAACCACAATTTGATTTTTGGATTTTCGCACACCAGACGGAAATGTATCTGATTGTCTTTTGCAGATTTATTGAACACAGACATGATTTCCTCCAAAAACGGGGGCAATACCTGCTCTGAAACCTTTAATTGTAATTTCCCAGAATCGATTTTCCGAAAATCCATCAATTGATTTACCAGTCTGAGCAACCGGAAGGTGTTTTTACGCACCATCAATAAATCGTTTCTAAAGGGCGCGGCATCTTTGCGATGGATCAATTCCTCTATCGGCCCTTGGATGAGGGTAAGTGGCGTCCTGAAATCATGGGAAATATTGGTGAAGAATTCCAATTTGTATCGGGTAGCCTCTTCGGCTTTTTTGGAAAAAGACAAGACTTTTTCCTTCTGCTCATTGACTTCCTTGTTTTTTCGCTGCAATTCTCTGTTTATTTTTTGTTTATCCTTAAGGGATTTGAAAACATATGCCAATGATACGATGGCAATAAATAGGGTTATTCCAAACACAATCAGCAATCCTCTTTGACTTTTGTAAATTTTCAATTGACTTTCGATCATTTCCATTTGCCTGAAAATGCTGGATTGTTGATTGATGATCCGATCCGTCTGCTGTTTCATGATCCGGATGTTGGAGGCATCTACTGCGGCGGTTTGAAGAATATTCTCTTTTTCAAAGGAATCTCCAGCCAGTATTTTTGCGGCAACTTCAATGGCTTTATCCCCACCGGTTGGATAAAAAAAAGTGGCATCCAATACCCCGTCGGTAATGGCCTGAATTCCTCCGTAGGGCCCGGGAAGTGCATCGACCCCCACAAATATTTTGCTCGGTAAATTCAGTTCCCGCGCAATTTCATTGGCTCCAATCGTCATGACGTCATTGTGCCCGAAGACCAAGTCAAAACCAGGGGCATTGGCCTGAAGCAAATATTCCTTTAGTCGTATCCTTGCCGTGTCCTTTTCCCACTCGCCATCTATTTGGGAAACGATTTTGATTTCTGATCCTTCAAGGGATTCCATCAATCCCCTGTGCCTCTCTTTGGCAGGGGAACTTCCTCTTAATCCCCAGATTTCAAGAATACTGCCTTTTCCATTGAGCAGGTTTTTGATGTACTGACCTGCTGTAATCCCGATTTCGTAATTATCACCGCCTATGTAAGCTGAATATAAGTTTGAGTTTATTTTTCTGTCTACGACAATCACCGGAATACCGGATTGATACATTTCCTCTACAATAGGTGTGATGGGACTGGACTCATTGGGGGAGACTATCAGCAAATCCACACCTTGCCTCTGAAATTCTAGGATTTGTTCGATTTGTAACGCATTGTTGCCTTGGGCATCCTTGATCTCCAAACTTAAATCAGGATAAAATGACAGTTCCCGGAACATTTCTTCCTGCATGGTCTTTCTCCAAGCATCATTGGTTACACATTGTGAAAAGCCTATTTTAAATTTTTTTTCTTGTGGATTTTCACAGGAGCAAAATCCAACAATCAACAAAAACTGAAGAAAAAGCATTGGGAAATGTTTTGCCAAGGATTTTTTCATTTAATATTTTGGGTTTTTATGCATTTTCATGAATTCCATTTCAAGTTCCTGAAAAATTTCCGTTAAAAAAAAATGGCCTTTGAAGAAAAGATCTTCGAAGGCCATTCAAAATGGATTAAAATTAATATTGCTTATTCCGAGTTTGAAGTGAATCGAGCGCTCGAGTTTGAAAAACCCAACTTTCCCTTCAAACAAGAGGTGCTCATCCCGTTATTTAGTTACCTCACAGGGTAAAGAAAACTGCCAAACCTTTCTACAATTGATCTTTCGAGACTTTCGCGGTGGTCTGGATGTGCGATGCGCATCAGTTCGTAGGCACGCTGGCGGAGATTTTTCCCGTAGAGGTAAGCGACTCCATATTCAGTGACCACATATTGGAGGTGGGCTCTTGTGGTGACGACGCCCGCACCTTGTTTGAGATAGGGGACGATCTTGGTGTCGCCTCTTTTGGTTGTGGAGGATAGCGCCATGATGGGTTTTCCACCTACAGATAAGGATGCCCCACGCATAAAGTCCATCTGTCCGCCTACGCCGGAATAATGATAACTTCCAATCGAATCCGCACAGACTTGGCCGGTCAAATCCATTTCAAGACAACTGTTGATGGAAATCACCTTTGGATTTTTTCTGATAACTGCGGTATCGTTGACATAAGCTGCCTCATGGAAGGAGAATTCCGGGTTGTCATGGATGGTCTTGTACATTTCCTTCGTGCCTATGGCAAAGGAGGAGACAATTTTTCCAGGATGTTTCTTTTTGTAGGAATTGGTGACCGCTCCTGAAAGCATCAATTCAATCAAGCCATTTGAGAACATTTCTGTATGGATACCCAAGTCTTTGTGTCCTTTAAGTCCCTTCAATACAGCATCGGGAATGGCGCCAATCCCCATTTGTAGGGTAGACCGGTCTTCAATTAGTTCGGCAATGTACTGACCGATCTTGAGCTCTTTTTCAGTGATTTTGTCGGCATAATTTACTTCTGGTAAATCCTCGTCAACAGCCACTGCGGCATTGAAGCGGCTAAAATGGATATGCCCGTCACCATGGGTACGCGGCATCTGTTTGTTGACTTGGGCGATGATGATCTTCGCTGTCTCTATGGCTGGCTTGGCAATGTCTACGGATACGCCCAAGGAGCAATAGCCATGGCCGTCGGGTTCGGAAACATTGATGATGGCTACATCCAGAGGGAGGATATTGTTTCTGAACAAGTGCCCGATTTCACTTAGGAAAATCGGGACATAGCCACCTTGCTCTCCGTTGACCGCCTGTCTCACATTCTCAGAAACGAAAAGTGAATTCATAAAGAAACTTCCCCTACAATCTGGAGTGGCAATCGGCATGGCGCCCAAGGTGGAAATGGAAACCACTTCTACATTTTCCAATTCTCCTTTTCTTGCGGCTAGCGCATGCAGTAAATAAGTGGGGGTAGCGGCACTTCCGTGGATAAATACTCTTTGGTGACTTTTTACTAGTTTGACAGCTTCTTCGGCTGTGGTGTATTCGTACATGGTATGATTATTTTTTGATTTGAATCAGTTTATAAGTTTCTACTACCCAAAATGTCATGGATCCAAGGGAAGCCCAAAGGATGAATTCCACAGCCCTTACGGGGCGAAAATCAAATAATTGAGAAAGAACAGGCGTTTGGATAATCAGGATTTGGATGAGAACAGAAAGCAGAAAGGCCAAATTTACCCATTTATTGCTGAATAGGCCAATTTTGAAAGTAGAACCTCTTAAGTTCCGCATATTGAAAACATTAAACAATTGTGAAAAACTCATGACGATAAATACGATCGTTCTGGCTTTTTCAATTCCTTCTGGTAGGTACCATTTGAATGCGGTAATGGCCAATCCAGTCATTAACAAAATATTGATAACGAGTAATGGGAAAATCCTCTTACTAAGAATATTTTCTTTAGGATTGATTGGCGGCGAAGTGAGTTCGTTTCCCTGGCCTTTTTCTGTTGCCAGCGCTTTGTCACACAAACCATCCGTGACCAGGTTGATCCATAAAATTTGCGTGGCGGTCAGGGGCATTGACAATCCTAGGCTTACTGCCGAAATCAAGGTGAAGATTTCAGCTAAACTGGTTGTTACCAAATAAAAACTCGTTCTCCTTGCATTATTGAAGACAATTCGGCCCTGCTCGATCGCATGGACGATTGTTGAGAAATTGTCATCCGCCAAAACCATTACCGATGCATCTCTTGCAACATCTGTCCCCATTATACCCATGGAGACACCTACATTGGCTTGCTTAAGCGCTGGTGCATCGTTGACGCCATCTCCTGTCATGGCGATCAGTTCCCCTTGTTTTTGAAGGGACTGGGCGATTTTAAGTTTCATTATCGGACTTAGTCTTGAAAACACATCCGCTTCCATAACAGCCTTGTCTAGCTGTTCTTCATCCATTTGTTGAAGCTCCGTATCCGTATAGACTTTTTCTCTTCCCGGCAGCACGATGCCCACTTTTTTACCTATCGCTAAAGCCGTTTCGGAATGGTCCCCTGTAGCCATGATGACCCTTATTCCGGCCTGATGGCAGGAGTTCACTGCTTCCAGTACTCCGGGTCTTGGTGGGTCAAGCATTCCCGCCAATCCAACAAATTCAAAATTATTGTGGTGATCTTGGTTGAGGTGCTCTGATTGTTGTGCCATTGCCAGCACCCTAAAGCTCTCTTTCGACCATTTTTCAAATTTATCCTGGATGGGCTTGATGGTAATGTCATTCAATTTTTGCAGACTTCCCCAACTGTCATGATAAGAATTGCATTTGGCCAAGATGGCTTCCGGGGCACCAATTATGAACCGCGTTTCAGTTCCGTTTTTCTCGACTATCGTAGACCGGTATTTCAGTTCAGCATCAAAGGCAATATCTTCTTTTATGGGCAATTGCTTTTTTTGGCCAACTTTATTGGCCAATACCAAAAATGCAGCCTCTGTGGGATCCCCAGTCACTTGGTATTGTCCACTTTCTTTTTTGGAAACAGCTGTTTGGTGACAATGGGCAGCAATTTCAAAAAGTTTGTAAAATGACTTGATGTCTTCATTTTTAGCCAAGAGGTCACCTTTGCTCTCCCATCCTTCCCCGGTCACCTCAGCTTCTTCCACTCCAGGAATCCATATTTTTTTGATGGTCATGGTGTTCTGGGTAAGCGTTCCTGTTTTGTCCGTGATAATTGTGCTCACGGAACCAAGACTTTCTGTGGCAGAAATTTCGCGGATAATGGCATTCTTGTGGGACATGCGATAGGAGCCAACAGCCAGTACAATTGACAATACGGCTGGCAACCCCTCAGGGATGGCGGATACCAATGCTGCAATGGAAATCAACAATACCTCACTGACCTCTACCTCCAGAAAAAAATAACCAGCCAAAAATAGCAGGATTGCACTTGAAATGGCGATATAAGCCATTTGTTTGGCGAGTTGATCTGTTTTTATCTGAAAATTTGTCTTTTTGGGAGTGATGGTTTTAAGGGAACTGGCAATATCACCGATCTGGGTTCTTAGGCCTGTACCCGTGACAATTGCTCTTACAGAGCCGCTTGCCAGATAGGTGCTTTTCCAGACCATATTGGTTTTTTCACCCAGCGAGATGTTTTCAGGAAGTTTTTTATTTGTTTTTTGCACCGGAAGGGCTTCTCCCGTAAGGGAAGCTTCGGTGGTTCTCGCATTTTTAAACAGCCAAACCCTCGCATCAGCTGGAATAATATCTCCCTCCTCCAAGGCGATGAGATCACCTGGGACCAATTCCTTTGAGTCTATGGTCTGTAATTCTCCTTCTCTTACCACCTTGCACTTTGGAACAAGAAGACTTCTCAAAGCTGCCACTGCACCTTCCGCTTTGTATTCCTGTACAAAGCCAATGACCGCATTGATGAGTATTATTCCCAGAATGACATAAACATCCAAATAATGCTCCGTGAAATAGGATATCGCGGCAGCCAGCAATAAAATATACACCATCAAATTGGTGAATTGCTTGAGGATTATTTTCCAAAGCGGTCTTCCTGCCTGATCAGGGATTTCGTTTTTCCCAAACACCTTCTGCTTTTCTTGAACATCCGCAGGACTTAGCCCTTGATCTGATGTGTTCAATTCTTCAAGCAAATCCTGGATGTCAAGGGTATGAGGTTTTGTTTGAAAAGGTTTCATTTCAATTTTTTCATTTTAAAAGTGCGGATTTCACCAAAATAAACTCCGAGATGTTTTCTTGATCCAAAATCGCTAAAAAGTGTCCGTTTTCAATTACAAATGCCACTTTTTGGTTTTGAGTTGCCATTTTTCTCCATGCTTCGTCAAGGTCTTCTTCGGTTTCGATTTTCAAAGGGGATTGATTGGCGACTGACCCAACGTGGGTGTTTTCATTTCCTGCCTGAAGTCCTCGGATTATCTCATCCTTGCTGAGGGTCCCCACGGCAACATCGTCTTTGACGACCACAAAATGGGTGGCTTGGCTACCTAATAATTTTTCGATGGCCTTAGATAGCGGAGCATCAAAACCAACCAACTGAAAGTTCATCATCATTGCATCCTTGACCTTGAATCCCTTTAAAATACTTTCCTGGGTGGTGTGGCTTACTTCTGCCGCAGCTCCCAAGAAGATAAAGATGCCAATGAAAACCAAAATAGGATTGTTGAACAAGCCATAGAAAACAAAAACGATGGCAATCATCTGTCCAATAGTTCCAGCGATTTGTGTGGCTTTTGCCCGCGGGAGACGAATCGCCAAAAATGCACGGAGAACCCTTCCACCATCCATAGGAAAGGCCGGCAAAAGATTGAACAAAGCCAATATCAAATTGGCAGAAGCAACAAAGAGAACGAAAGTATTGGCATTGATTTTCAGTTCCTCCATATTCAGTTGCTCCAAATTGAAGCCGGTAATGCTGAGGATAATGGTAAGGACCAAGAAAATTCCAATATTGACCAAAGGTCCGGCAATTGCAACCCAGAGCTCTTGTTTGGGGTCTTCAGGGAGTTTTTCAAGCCTTGCCAATCCACCAATAGGCAATAGGGTGATGTCTTTGGTGGAAATCCCAAAGCGCTGAGCTGCCAAGGCATGGCCGAATTCATGAAGGGTGACGCAAAAAAACAGTGTCAAGACAAAGCCGATTGTCCATGCAATGTCCACAGCAGGAGCACCCATCCTCACATTCGAGATCACAATCCACAGCAGCAAAAGAGAAAAAGTCCAGTGGATAAAAACCTTGACATTTCTGTACGTTCCCAAGTAAAGTGAAAGCTTCATAACTTAAAAATTAGGATTTTGAAATTAATAGATTCAATATAACTCTTTTACTGCTTTTGTACTGCAAATTTAAGCCCTTATTTCCCCTCATAATATGATAAAAGTCAGCTAAGAAGTTGATTGAATGTTTTCACTCCGCATTATGCCAAGTATTAATATTTTCAACCATTCCCGTATTTGTTTTAATGATGGAATTGAATTTTGCTGAATTTCAAAGCATTGTTTTGAAATCCATAAGGAATGACTTTACCCAAACGTTTGATTTTTCTTATATTCGCAACCCTAAACAAAGATTTAATTCTGGGCGTTGTTCCAGAATAAGTCCATTTTCATTGTGCCAAATTAACCCAAGTATAAAATGTCAGTGTCTCAAGAGATTTATAAACCCAAAAACCACATCCGATTAGTCACTGCAGCATCCCTATTTGACGGGCATGATGCGGCGATCAATATCATGCGCAGAATCATTCAATCCACCGGTTGTGAGGTGATTCATTTGGGCCATAATCGATCTGTACAGGAAATTGTGGACTGTGCCATTCAGGAAGATGTCCAGGCCATCGCCATTACATCCTACCAAGGTGGGCACGTTGAATTTTTCAAATACATGCACGATCTCTTGAAAGAAAGGGGTGCTGAACGGATCAAGATTTTTGGAGGTGGTGGAGGAACTATCCTTCCCGAAGAAATTCGGGAATTGCACGAATATGGCATCACCAGAATATATGCACCCGATGATGGAAGATCCATGGGACTTCAGGGTATGATCAATGACCTAGTCGAACAATCCGATTTTCCGGTCGGCCAGGACCTGCCTGAAAGTTTGGAACTTAATAGCAATGACAAACAGGCGATCGCCAAAATCATATCCGCAGCAGAGAATTTTCCGGAACAAAGCAAGGAAATGCTCCACTCTATCAGGGAAAAAGCTGCCAAAAGCAAGACACCGGTTCTAGGAATTACCGGTACGGGAGGATCAGGGAAATCCTCCTTGGTAGATGAGTTGGTCAGGAGATTTTTGATTGACTTTAAGGGAAAAAATATTGCCATCATTTCTGTGGATCCATCCAAAAGGAAAACAGGTGGGGCATTATTAGGCGATAGGATTCGGATGAATGCGATCCATCATCCAAATGTCTACATGCGTTCCCTGGCCACGCGCCAATCCAATCTGGCGCTTTCCAAATATGTGCAGGATGCAGTGGACATCGTCAAGGCTGCAGATTTTGATTTGATCATCTTGGAGACTTCCGGAATCGGCCAATCCGATACAGAAATCATCGAACACTCTGACATGTCTCTCTATGTAATGACACCGGAGTATGGTGCCGCGACGCAGCTGGAGAAAATAGACATGTTGGATTTTGCAGATATCATCGCGTTGAACAAATTTGACAAAAGGGGAGCCCAGGACGCCCTTAGAGATGTAAAAAAACAATACAAACGCAACCACAACCTATGGGACATCGCGGATGAAGCGCTTCCTGTGTTTGGAACCATCGCTTCTCAGTTCAATGATCCGGGCATGAACAACCTCTACAAGGCGATCATCCATGAATTGGTTGCCAAAACAGGGGTTGATTTGCAGACTTCCTTTGAGGTTTCCCTAGAGATGTCAGAAAAAATCTACATTATTCCCCCCGCTCGAACCCGCTACCTTTCGGAAATTTCTGAAAGCAACAGGGGGTATAAAAAATGGGTGGAGACGCAAAAGGAGGTTGCCCAAAAACTGTTCAGCATCAAGAAATCGATGGAAGCCATCGAGAATACCTCCGTGGCGGATAAGGACCGTTTGATCAAGGAACTTGCGGAGGTTTATGCCGAGGTAGAACTGGAACTCGATCCCAAAAACAAAAAATGGCTGGAAGAGTGGCCTGCCAAAGCCAAAAAATACAGCGAAGAATATTACACTTTCAAGGTTCGAGACAAAGAAATAAAAATCGCATCCTATTATACTTCGCTTTCGGGATCCCATATCCCAAAAGTTTCCCTTCCCAAATACGAGGCTTGGGGAGATTTGTTGAAATGGGGATTGACGGAAAATGTTCCAGGTGAATTTCCATTTACCGCAGGGGTATTTCCTTTCAAAAGAGAAGGCGAAGATCCTACCCGGATGTTTGCAGGAGAAGGCGGGCCAGAGCGGACCAACAAACGTTTTCACTATGTATCCAAGGGGATGCCTGCCAAAAGGCTTTCCACCGCCTTTGACTCGGTCACGCTTTATGGGGAAGACCCGGATTATAGGCCTGACATTTACGGAAAAATCGGAAATTCAGGAGTCAATATCTGTTGCCTTGATGATGCAAAGAAATTGTATTCAGGCTTCAATCTTTCCGATCCGATGACGTCTGTTTCCATGACCATCAATGGACCAGCCGCCACGATGACTGCATTTTTCATGAATGCGGCCATTGACCAGCAGTGTGAGGTTTACATCAAGGCAAATGGTCTGGAAGAGGAAGTCAATGCAAAAATCAAGAGTATTTACCGCCAAAAGGAAACTCCAATACCTCGCTACAACGGTACCATTCCAGAAGGAAATGATGGATTGGGCCTGATGTTGCTCGGCGTTACGGGTGACGAAGTATTGCCCAAGGAAGTCTATGAAGAAATAAAAACTTCCACGCTGATGAAGGTGAGGGGAACGGTTCAGGCAGATATCCTCAAAGAAGACCAGGCTCAGAATACCTGTATATTTTCGACCGAGTTCTCTCTCCGGCTGATGGGAGATGTACAGCAATATTTCATTGACCAAAAAATCAGGAATTTCTATTCGGTATCCATTTCGGGTTATCACATTGCGGAAGCAGGAGCCAATCCGATCACCCAATTGGCCCTGACTTTGTCAAACGGTTTTACCTACGTGGAGTATTATGTCTCCAGGGGAATGGATATCAATAAATTTGCACCGAATCTATCTTTCTTCTTTTCCAATGGCATTGATCCTGAATATTCTGTCATCGGAAGGGTGGCAAGGAAAATTTGGGCCAAAGCGATGAAGATGAAATATGGTGCTGATGAAAGATCCCAAATGCTGAAATACCATATTCAGACCTCAGGAAGATCCCTGCATGCGCAGGAAATTGATTTCAATGACATCAGGACCACTCTTCAGGCTTTGTATGCGATCTATGACAATTGCAATTCATTGCATACCAATGCGTATGACGAGGCGATCACCACGCCAACCGAAGCTTCAGTAAGAAGGGCAATGGCGATCCAGTTGATTATCAACAAAGAACTTGGTTTGGCAAAAAACGAAAATCCACTGCAAGGAGCATTTATCATAGATGACCTCACCGAATTGGTGGAGGAAGCTGTTTATACAGAATTTGACCGGATCACCGAAAGGGGAGGAGTGCTGGGAGCGATGGAGACCATGTACCAAAGAGGGAAAATCCAGGAGGAAAGTCTTTATTATGAAACCTTAAAACATACGGGTGAATATCCAATCATCGGTGTGAACACTTTCTTGTCTGCTGATGGCTCTCCGACCGTTACTCCGGGGGAAGTCATCAGAGCCACTAATGAAGAGAAAGAAACCCAGATCGAAACCCTTAAAAAGCTTCATAAAAAGAACGAAGACAAGGCGGAACCCCACATGGAAAAACTCCGCGTTGCTGCCGTTCAAAATCAAAATATCTTTGAAAAATTAATGGAAGCATCCAAATACTGTTCCCTGGGTCAAATCACCCAAGCCCTCTACGAAGTGGGTGGACAATACAGGAGAAATATGTGATCAGACAAGGGAAACCCTTAGGGGAATTGGCATTTGCAAATTATGAATCCAAGAGAATTCATGAAAAGAAATTTCGAATAGGATTGTGAACACCTGAGTATTAAATCCGTTTTGAAATGGATATTACTTTTGGAAGTTTAAATTGAAATACAAAAGGGGGATAGATTGAAAATCTCCCCCTTTTTTCTATCTGTTATTATTAAATCATCAACAACATACTTATAAAAAATCAACGATACGATGTCAAAAAGAAACGTTACTGTCCGAATGAAAGCGGACTATGAATATGAATCCGTCAACCAACAGGGGAATAAGGTAAGTATCGATATGTATGATGCTCCACAAAAACAAGCTCAGTCTCCAATGGATCTATTGCTGTCGGCTTTGGGAAGCTGTGCCTCTGTAGATGCGGTGCTGATGATGAAAAAGAAAAGAAGGACACTTGTTGATTTTTATGTTGAGGTAGAAGGATCACGAAACGAGGGAATTCCATCCTATTATACGGATATTCATTTGAAATTTGTATTGGTTTCACCGGATGCCACCGATGAGGAATTTGCAAAAGTAGTGGCTTTGTCTGTTGAGAAATATTGTTCCGTAGCTTCTTCTCTCAAATCAGAAATTACATTTTCTGCACATGTTGAAAGGCCATTATGAGGGTTGTAAAAGAATTCAGTAAAGCAGAAACCAGAATTTCTGTTTTTTCCTGGAACAACAAATATATTGTCAAATATGAACAAGGGGCCCTGGAACAAACCTTCAAAGTATCCGAAATGGATATTTTGGAGGAGTCCGATCTTGATCATTTTTTTGAAGGAAATTTCTTTGACTTGGTTTTAGAAAGGTTTAAAGAAATGGGAGAAACTCTTCGGAATGAAATCGAAAATTTTTAGCTTTATGAAAAAGCATTTTAAGATGAAGAAATGTCCTTATTTTATATTGATTGTTACTCAATTTATATTTTTTTCATGTGGATTTTCCTCCAATAATAAGGAAGAATTCAGTCACAGGGATGTGGATTCATTTATAGCACTATTGGAATTCGATTTCAAGGTTTTAGAAGATGAGATCATCTCGCTTGCCCGCGAAACTGAACAGCTTTATGAACACAAAGAGGAAATCATCAGCAAGTCAAAGAAAAACCCATTAACCATAGAAAATGGTATTGCAAATGCGGCACCCAATGGGGACCCCAAGAGGAGTACGCTTTATATTTCAACTATGGCAAAGGACAAGGAAGGCCTTGAGGATTTGATTTTTTTAACAGATTCACTGGATTATAATTTTAGGGAGATTGTCAGGAGGCACCAGGTAGTTTCCCAAGTTTACTTCAACAGCCATTTGCAATTAAATCGATTATTTCCACCCTTTGATCCAGCCAGTTTGATTTTACCAGATTTGGATATTACCTCTTTTAATTTCTATTATAGGGCAGATTTGACCCACAACCCTGATAAAGGTCCTGTCTGGCTGGAAGAAATTTACTTGGATCCAGCAGGCAAAGGTTGGATGATTTCGTTGCTTCATCCTGTTTATTATCAAGGAGAATTGCAGATGGTTTTGGGATTTGACATCACGGTAAATGACATTTTGGAATTTTACCTAAACAGGTATTCCAATCAGATTGTGATTATCGATGAAGCAGGGACAGTAGTAGCAGGAAAATCTAAGGCCATTGAAGCATTGTCTTTGCCCCCATTGATCAATCACACCTACATCCAAACCATCACCTCCAATAATTTCAGGATGGAGGATTTCAATCTTTTCAAAAGCAAAAATAAGGAAGTGAGGAAAATGGCTACCCATATTATATTGACAAAAGGAAGCGATTTTTTGCTTAAAGAGGGGAAAGAAAGTGTTGATATTCGGGCAAAAAAAATGAATTTGTTTAATTGGTATGTGCTGGATCTTCAGTTGAAATGAGGGATCAATCCATTTCTATAGCGCAAAGAATTTCAGGACCTTTTAAATGGTTCGTGGCACTCGCTTTTTTCGTAGTTTTTTTAATTGTTTTTTTGGGGTATAGTTTTTTCCAGGCACTTTCTGAAAATCAATTGGAATCCAGAAATGAATTCCTTGCCAAGCAAGTGGAATTTGCCTCAAGAGACATTCAGAAAACCTTCAGATCTATGGATCAAGATATGGTTTTCTTCGTTGAAAATCTTGAGGCATGGACGTATGAGAGAACATCCAATGAGCAATTGGCTTTTGAGAAAAGAGCAAGACGAATTTTTAATAATCACAGGAATTTGGTCGACTCGATCATTGTTGTTTTCCCAAATCATGTCGTATCATTCCATTTCGACAAAGGAAATAATTTCGTAAGAACCTTTCACAGCGGATTGGAAGAAATCCCCCTGAATCATGGAAATGAAATCAGATTCAAATCCCAAAAGAACAATCTTCAAATAATTACCAAAGTCAATACCAACAGGTTTTTGAGTTCCGAACTCAGCAATTTTTATTTGGGAGCTTCGGCCGAAAAATTGGTGTACATCGATGGTAAACTATTGGGTTTTTCTGAAATGAATCTAAGTCCGGGTTTTATTTTGGATGATTTAAGTCTAGAAAAAATCACCAATGATATACGGGAGGGGATAAAGGGAGAGTATGAGGGAGAGTTTAACAATAGCTTGACGGGCAAAAACTATAGAGCGGTCATTCATCAATATCCTTTTGATTTCCATCCTTTTGACAAGGATTTCGCAGTCATTTTTATCCAAGATAAAAAACTAATTACCTCAGGGATTTACGTTACCTATATCTCTCTTTTTTCCGGTCTTCTCCTTCTTCTGATTTTTGTCATCGCCATTCTTTTCCAGTTCAACAGGAATACACAGGTGGCCAATAAAATTCTTTCGCAGAAAGCCGATGAAATCAATGAACTGTTTAGAAGGCAAACCTTTCTCCTCCAAGAATCCAAAGGGTTTATTTATTTTCAAGATGCAAAGGGGGAAATGACCAGTGTGGGAAAGGAAGTAGAGGGTGTATTGGGATACCAGCAGAAGGAGTTTATCAAGAATTTTAAGGACAAAATTTCCCCAAATTATATCCAAGAGCTCAATCTGCTTATTGATGAATCCATAAAAAACCTTAAAGAAGTCATTGCTTTTGAATTTGAAATTCAAAAGAAAAACGGAGATTGGATTCGGGTAAAGATTTTTGAAAAACTCCTTTATGATGAAAAGGGCGCTTTTTTGGGGAATGTTGGTATCCTTACGGATATCCAGGAAAAGTATCTGGCAGAACAGGAGCTCATTAAAAGTGAAAATAGATTGAGGGCAGTGCTAAAGAGTTTACCTGATATCATTTTCATTTATAACAACTCCGGAATTTTTCTGGATTACTACATACAAGACCAAAGTGTTCTTTTTTCCCCAGCACCTGAATCCTTAGGAAAAAGCATCCTAGAGGTTTTACCGACCCCATTGAATACCCATTTTATGGGGTTCTTTGAAAAAACCGTTCAAACGGGTAAGATTCAAACCGCAGAGTTTGAAATCATGACCAAACTGGGAAAAAAAATGTTTGAAACCCGGTTGTTTAAACTGGATGATGACAGGGTCATGTCCATTGCAAGAGATATCACGGGGCAGAAACTTTGGGAAAAAGGATTGAAGGATGCTATCAAAGCTGCAGATCAGGCCAATAAGGCCAAATCTGAATTTCTTGCCAATATGAGCCATGAAATCAGGACGCCACTGAATGGGCTCTTGGGTATCATTGGTTTGTTTGAAAATACCCCCTTGACCAAAGATCAGAAGGATTTTATTCAAATCATCAAAGATTCAGGGGATTCACTTTCCAAAATCATCAACGATATTTTGGATTATTCCAAAATAGAGGCTGGGATGATGGAATTGAAAATGAGTGTTTTCCATTTCAAAGATGAAATCCAGAAAATAATAAAGGTTTTTTCAGGACTATCTATCAAAAAAGACATTGAATTGACGTATCAATATGAGGGGTTGATTCCTACCTTCATCGAATTGGATAAGGAGAAAATCGATCAAATCTTATACAATTTGATTGGAAACGCACTGAAATTTACCCCTCAAGGAGGGAAAATTCATGTTTTGATCACTGGAGAGCCATTTTTGGAAAGCAATATTATACTCCATTTTGACATAAAGGATTCTGGAATAGGGATTCCCAAAGACAAACTTCAAATTCTGGCGCGACCATTTGTCCAAGTGGATGGAAGCAATACCCGGGAATTTACCGGAACAGGGTTGGGACTGGCCATCTCCAAAAATTTCATCGAACTGATGGGAGGGGAGTTGAAGGTAGACAGTGAGGAAAATGTTGGCTCTACTTTTTCCTTTAATATTTTGGGGAAAATCTTCACGAAAGAATCACTCATCATTTCTGTAAAATCCTTTGCAGGAAATACCCCGGACTTGGATTGGAAAAACATGGCCGCAAAATATCCACTAAAAATTCTTTTGGTGGAAGACAATGCAATCAACCTTCAATTCATGCAAATGCTCATGAATCAATTGGGTTATGACATTGAAATAGCCAAAGATGGATATGAAGCCATCGAAAAAGTAGAGAAATCGCCGCTTGATCTCATCTTCATGGACATCCAAATGCCTAGACTAAACGGCTTGAAGGCCACGCAAATCATCAGGAAAAAGGCGGGAGGAGAGGCATTTAAAATAGTCGGTCTTTCAGCAAATGCTTTTCAGGAAGACATCGCAGAGGCCTTGGCTTCTGGGATGAATGAATATTTGACAAAGCCCGTGAAAATCCCTGAGATTGCCAAAGTGATACAATCTTGCTTTTTTGAGCTTAAAAAAACAAAGGGGGTCATTTGACCCCCTTTCTCGATTATAGTTCAGTGTTCAAATCAAAAGCTTCCAGATAATCCGCAACTCTTCTCACAAACATTCCACCCAGAGAACCATCGACAACACGGTGGTCATAGGAATGGGAAAGGAACATTTTATGTCTAATGGCGATCACGTCACCAGTAGGGGTTTCTACCACCGCCGGTTTTTTGGTGATGGCACCTACGGCAAGAATAGCGACCTGAGGCTGCATGATAATGGGAGTGCCCATGACGTTGCCAAAGGACCCTACGTTCGAAACGGTGTATGTACCACCGGATAGCTCGTCTGGAGAAAGTTTGTTGTTTCTGGCGCGTAGTGCCAAATCATTGATTTTTTTGGAAAGTCCCGTCAGGTTATACTGATCGGAATTTCTGATGACTGGGACAATGAGATTTCCGGAAGGCAAAGCCACAGCTACCCCAACATTGATGTCTTTTTTCTTGATGATTTTCTCTCCGTCCACCGATATATTGATCATTGGAAAATCCTTGATGGCTCGGGCAACTGCTTGGATGAAAAATGGCGTGAATGTGAGGGCCTCACCTTCCTTTTTCTTATAGGCATCCTTGACCTTGTTTCTCCACAAGACGATATTGGTCACATCCGCCTCTACAAAAGAAGTGACATGCGCAGAAATACGCTTGGAATCGATCATTCTCTGCGAAATCATTTTTCGCATCCTGTCCATTTCGATGATTTCATCCCCAGCAGAAATACTCACCTCTACCCTTGGCATTGGCGCACTCGCAGAAGGCTTGACGACTTGGGTGATTGCAGGGATTTTTATGTCTTCCCTTGTCCTCAAGTATTCTAGAATATCCTGTTTGGTGACACGGCCTGATTTACCAGTTCCTGAAATGGAAGAAAGCTCCATTTGGGAAATTTTTTCATTCTTGGCTATACTCAGAACCAATGGGGAATAGAACCTGTCATCTCCAAAATTATTCGGCTCTGGATTTTCTTGTGACAAAATTGCGGCTGTATGGGAAGGTGCCGCAGCGATCAATTCCGATTTTTCCACTGAAGATTCGGTTGGCGTGGAGGTTGTCGGAGTCGCACCTGCGCTTCCGTTTGCCTCGGTTTCAATGACTGCAATGGGAACACCCACAGCCACTACTTCTCCTTCTTTGGCCAAAATCTTCTTTAGAATACCTCCTGCAATTGCTGGGACTTCTGTGTCAACCTTGTCTGTGGCCACTTCCAAAACGGATTCATCCTGTTCGATAAGATCCCCTTCTTTTTTTAGCCAGGTAAGGATTGTCCCCTCTATGATGCTTTCTCCCATTTTGGGCATTACCATTTCTACAAGTGCCATAATACTTTTATTTAATTGGGTTTATTTCCGACTTTTAAAATTAAATTTTATTTTATGCATTACAAAATCCTTCAAATAAAATTTTTATTCTGTTTTTTCCAAAATGCATGTTCTGAATAAGTTGAGCAAAGCCACTCCAGTCAATTGGATGTTGAGCATTCTGTCTTGGGTGAGTTGGAGTTTTTTGGTCACTGTTCTTCCCTCAAATGCACAAGCTATCCAAACTGTCCCCACCGGTTTTTCGGCCCAGCCTCCACCGGGACCTGCTATGCCACTACTCGCCAATCCATAATCCGCTTGGAACAAAGTACGGATGTTTTCCGCCATTTCGATGATGGTCTGCTCACTCACAGCGCCGAATTCTTCCAGTACCTTTTCATTCACACCCAAGATCTGATTCTTAAACGTATTGTGGTAGGGCACCACAGCACCTTGGAAATAAGCGCTGGATCCTGGGATGCTCGTAATCAAATGGGAGATGTAGCCGCCGGAACAGCTTTCGGCCAAGGCTATTTTTTTGTTTTCCTGTTTTAAAAGTCTTCCAATTGCCTCCTCAAGCGATTCCTGGTCATACCCGTAAATGTACTTGTCGATAAGTGGTTTTACTGTTTCTATTTGAAGATCAACTTCGTTTTGTAAAGTTCTCAAATCATCCCCAAAAGCGGTTAAGCGCATTCTTACCTGGCCCAAGGAAGGCAAATATGCCAGTCGTATGTGGGAGGGCAAGGATTCTTCCCAATTTTTGATCAAGTCGGCAAGCCAGCTTTCTCCTATTCCCACAGTTCTGATGACCCTATGGAAGATGGTCGGCAATTCAAAAAGTGATTTGACTTTTGGAAGAACAAAATCCGTCATGAGTTTTTTCATTTCGTGAGGGACTCCGGGCATGGACATCCATACACATCCATTTTCCTCAAACCACATTCCCGGCGCAGTACCGACTTCATTGGGTACATACTGGCATTTGGTCGGAAGGTAGGCTTGCATTTGGTTGGTGAGGGTCAATTCCCGACCCCTTTTTTCGAAAAATGTGCGAACAGCTTCCAATGCCTCTGGCACAAGTTCAGTCCCGCATTTGAAATACTCCGCCAAGAGGGGCTTGGTCAGGTCGTCATTGGTAGGTCCCAGTCCTCCAGTCATCAGAATGATGTCTGCCCTTTGTTCCGCCTGTTGAAAAGCAGATAAAATATCCGTTCTGTTGTCGCCTACCGTCGTTCTTCTGACAACCCGTACTCCGATCAAATCCAGTTCTTGACTGATCCAATGACTGTTGGTGTCGATGATTTGTCCGTAAAGCAATTCATCACCGATGGCTATTATTTCTGCTTTTATTTCTCTTTTTGGAGACATATTGTTTGGCTTTTAAGGAGCGGTTATTGGGGATTTATTCTGCGCAAAATAGTGCGTAAAGATGCAGCAACTTGCTTTTAGATGATTCAAGAACAATTGGTTTAGACTGGGAAAGGAGTAAGCTTTACATTTCGAACTCTTTTACCTCACTTTTGCTTTTTTGATCAATTTGGAAAAGAGCGCAGGGAAAAAGCGTTTGAGATGAATGGCCAAAGTTTCCTTTCCTCCTATGTACACCTCTTGCTTTTTATTGTCAATGGCATTTTTGATAGCTTTTGCACAGGCTTCGGGGGACATTCCGTTTTTTTGTGCCTCATCCATTTGGTTGAGAGCCGTTCCATTGCCCGTCAGGGCGTTGAGAGAGACATTGGTCCTGATAAAGCCGGGACAAATCATCGTCACAGCGATGTTATCTTTGAAATGTTCGGCCCTCAAGGAATCAAAAAAACCATGAAGTGCATGCTTGGAAGCCGCATAGGAGGATCTAAACGGGGAGCCGAATTTCCCCACGAGACTTGTTACTACTGCAAAATGCCCTTTTTTGTTTTCGACAAAATGGGGCAAAAGTGCCTTACTCAAGCCAATCGTTCCAAAATAATTCACTTCCATGATTTTTCTATCCACTTCCATTTGGGTTTCCAAAACCAGGGATCTTTGGCTTATGCCGCCATTGTTGACCAGTACATCGACGCTTCCAAACGCCTCAATAGCCAACCGGCAAGCTTCCCCAAATGTTTCGGGAGCAGTCAGGTCCAATGGCAATACAAATATATTTTCGGGTGTAGGGCAATCGTTTTTTAATTTCTCCAATAATTCCTTCTTTCTGGAGGAAATGATCAAACGGTTTCCATCTTTTGCATATTTTTTCACCAAAGCTTCTCCGATACCGGAAGAGGCGCCGGTAATCCAAACGACGGAAGTATTCATGATTGAATTTTTTTATAGGTCACAAAATCGAAATCGTAGTCATTTTTCTCGTCTTTCTGGAAGTGTACTTCCGAAATCCTTTCCCATATTTCGGAGTCAATTTCCGGAAAAAAAGCATCCCCTTGCAGTTCGGCATTGATTTCGGTGACCAAGAGCTCATCGCACAAGGGCAATGCCTGCTGATAAATTTCGGCACCTCCAATGATGAATACCTGGTCAAATTTTCTTGAAATACAGAGTTGAATGGCCTCCTCTAGGCTGTGTACCACAAAATGCCCTTCGGGCAATTGATATTCCTTGTTTCGGGTGATTACGATGGAAATCCTATTGGGAAGCGGTTTTCCCATGGATTCGTAGGTCTTTCTGCCCATGATGATGGGAAAACCAGTGGTTTTGCCTTTAAACAGCTTCATGTCCGAAGACAATCTCCAGATAAGCTGGTTGTCTTTTCCGATCACGTTATTCAGTGATTTGGCAACGATGATTGATATTTTCAAAATAAGATTGCTTTTTGGCGACAAGATACCAAGGTTTTCCAACTCATAAAATCAAAACCTTAAGATTGGGCGTAAAAAAAGCCAAAATCAAAGAATCGAAATCCATCGCTTTCCTGTGTTATCAGTTGTGGGAATTGGCAGGAATTGAAAAGGCCTATAAATTCGAAATATGCATTGCGTTTCATTTAGGGGTTGAAACTGTAAGAGAATCAGACAATTTGGAGGATAAGGCGAAGTGCCAATTTGATGAAGCCAAAAACAGTGCGCTACTGACCGGTTTTTAACCATTTCAGGCTGTAATGGAATTGGCAAGGCATACCATGGCTTATGATCTGCTTATTGATATGCGGAGCCAAAAACACTGGGATATTCATCCATATTAAAAACCAAAGGGGCATTATCGTCCAGTGCAAGCACCTTCATGGTAGAAACCGTTTTGTCTTTTTTACTTAGGAAATGCATTTCCAACATATTTCCCTCGGGTAGGTCTTTGAAATATCTGTCATTTTGACTTTTCATTCTTTTGGTCAAATAAGGATTTTTCCCTCCCCAAAAAGCGGTGGTTCCATGAACAGGTTTTTCTGTAATCCAAAAATCAGCGGTTCCGTCCTCATTTTCCATTTGGTATTCCGCGCAGCTATGGCCAAGAATTGCCTTGGACCTCCCGGTTTTTTTGAACGAATAATCTTCCAGGGCTGTGGTATCTGCCAATGTTCCTTCTGGCAGACCCGCACTCATTTTCTCAAAATCAAAGCCATAGGCCATCCTTGATCTTTGTCCCTCGCTTTCGATAAGGATGATGGTGGCATTTCGGTTGAAATCGTAAATCATCACCGAATTCCCCTCACCCTTTTTCTTTTCCGGATTTTCTATTTCCATTCCCATGAAAGCCTCATTGGTAGAAAAAAAGGATTTGATCTGGACCGGATCGATATCCCTGCCTTTTTCGTCTTTTCCTGTGATTTCCATCACGCTATATCCTGTAAAGGAATAGGAGGGTTCTACCTCCACATCCGCCTTGATCCCGCTGAGGATTTTGCCAAAATCCATTCCTCCCACGCTGTCTTCCGGGTACATGTCCCTAAAGACTTTTTCCATCTGCCTCATGGCCATTTTTTCTGCCTCAGTTTCCACTTTTTTTTCAACAGCTCTGCTTACTCCTCTATTGGCAGCATCCTTGATCTTTCTGAGAATCTGGGCAGAGGATGAAAAAGGTGTGACAAGAAAAAAAGCAAAAATGAAAAAAATTGAAAGAGTTCTCATATCCAATTGATATCTAGTTTCTTAAAGTTAGAGAATCTAAATATAAAAAGCCACCCTCATTTCGGTTAATTCATAAAAAATTGGATGTTTTCGATTCGTCCGTCTATTGAAGTTTGTTTCCCCTTAAGAAATCCTCTATTGCCATCCTTTTTTTTCCTTCCAGCTGAAGCTCCTTGATCTCCAGACAGCCTTCACCGGTTTTGAATACCAAATGGTGTTTGCCATCGGTTTTGAATTGTCCTGGTTGGAGATCTTGGAAATCCGTGGACGCTACATTGGAACGGAAGATCTTACAGTTTTTCCCCTCAAGGAGGGTCCAAGCGGCTGGGTAAGGGGAAAGTCCCCTGATCAGGTTGTGGAGATCAATGGCCGATTTGGTCCAATCGATTTGGCAGGTTTCCTTGAAGATTTTTGGAGCATGATGAAGCGCAAGGGATTCGTCCTGTATTTTTGGAGAAATACTATCCTCTGCTACGGCTTGAATGGTTTTGAGAACCAATTTTGCCCCTCTGTGCATGAGCCTTTCGTAAAGTGTTCCAATATTGTCCTCGGGCAAAATCGGTTCTTTTTCCTGAAAAATGATGCTCCCTGTGTCGATTTCATGTTTCAGGAAAAAGGTGGTGACTCCTGTTTCCTTTTCTCCATTGATGATCGCCCAGTTGATGGGCGCAGCTCCTCGGTAATCGGGCAGTAATGATGCGTGGAGGTTGAATGTGCCTTTTGGAGGCATGTTCCAAACTACTTCTGGCAGCATTCTGAAGGCAACTACCACTTGAATATCAGCCTGATAGCTTTTTAACAGTTCCAGGAATTCAGGGGATTTAAGGTTAGTTGGTTGCAGGACAGGGACTCCATGATGTACGGCAGCTTCCTTGACGGGGGAAGGAATCATTTTTTGGCCCCTTCCTTTGGGTTTGTCGGGAGCTGTAATTACGGCAACTACATTCCAACCATTGTTTATCAATATTTCCAAGGGGGGCACCGCAAACTCTGGTGTTCCCATATAGATGATGCGAAGATTTTGATTCATTTTTTTGATGCTTGATTGAAATCCCCACAAGAATAGGAACAATTATTCAGGAAGGAAAATAGGGAGGTGATTTCATTTCTTCCAGAGTGAAAACAAAAAAGCCCCTGAAAAAAACAGGGGCATTTTCATTTGGGTTTTACCCTCTTTAGAACTTAAACACTCAATGGAGAATTTCCATTAAAAGTGTTCAAACTTATGCATTTTAAGGTCAACAAAAAATACCCACAACAGGGTATTTTTCAATGGGTAAAATGTGTTTTATTTTATTTTTACAGTGAATAATGACAAATTCGAAAACCCAATTCCAAAATTTGGTTTCAATTTTTAATTGGAGAGGGCATTTAGAAGGCTCTATCTTCAAGGTGGCTCTCTAATTTCAGTCTTTCGATACCTTTCTCCATCCAATTGGGAAGGACAGCTCCTTTGAGATGGAAATCGAAAAATTCCATCATCCTCACACTATAATCTTTTCTGTTTTCGAGCTTGGCGAGGCCGTGGTTTTCGCCTTTATATTGGATAAGGATGACTGGTTTTTTCAGCCTTCTCAATGCGTTGTAGTATTCAATGCCTTGGGTGAAATCTACTGCGCCATCTTTGTCATTGTGTAGCATCAACAAAGGCGTGTTTACATTTTTGACATGATATACAGGTGAATTCCGGAGATAAGAATCCCAGTTTTCCCATGGTGCACCTTTGAATCGGCCTTGGGAAGCCTCAAAGATGGACATGTTTCCACCACCCGAATTCCAATAAATGAGGTCATACATGGAAACCATGTTCGTCAGTGGAGCACCTGCCGCTGCCGCCTTGAACATGTCTGTTTGAGTGATCAGGAAAGAAGTCTGATATCCGCCCCACGAATGTCCATGGATACCGATATTGGTTTCATCAACGATTCCGGTTTTGATGGCCTCTTTGACCGCGGGAAGGACACACCAAACGGCAGACATTCCGGGGTCATCCAATTCATACACGATATCCGGGACAAAAACCGCATAGCCATTGCTCGTGTATACATTGGGATTCCAACCTGTACCACTAAATCCAGGATTGGAATAGGAATGCAGGTTTTGGGATAGTTTTTCGTAATAATAAATCAAGGTCGGATATTTCTTCCCCTCTTCATACCCGGCTGGAAGGTACAAGGCTCCCTGTAAACTGTCCCCTTTGTCTGTGACGTAATCAATTAATCTAACACCAGAGGACCATTTGAATTTGGAAGCTTCCGGTGCATTTTCCGTCGTGATTTTCGGATTTGACAACGCAGCATCCGTCACATAAAATTCTGTAGGTAGGGTGAAGGTTTCCTTGCTGAAAAGATACACATCAGCGGACTTCGCCTTGGACAGCCTGTTGATGTTGGCATCTTCCCAAATCAGGGATTTGGTACCGGCAAGGAGCTTGGACTTTCCGGCTTCCAATCGAACAATTCCACTTTTCTTGGTCCGTTCTCCATACATTCTCAGGTATTGGGCTTTGGAAAGATCAATCCCTTTTTCTTCCGGATCCAGCACAAATCTAGATTGGTATCTGATTTTCTCTCGCCTTCCGTTTTGGGTGAGATTGATGGCTTTTTCCTTTGGGGACAAGGGGACCTGCCAAATATCCCAGCCATCCCTCAACAATACATATTTGCTGTCTGCACTCCAGCCCAATGGGGAAACCAATGGTTTGACCACATTGTGATCATCCTCCGTATCCACAAAGGTTACCGCGATATTCTCCGTCAGGTTGCTTTGCATACCCGTTTTCAGATCATAGCTGTAGAAGTGTCCATCTTTTCCGAAAAGGAGCTGTGTGCCATCTGGGGAAGATCTTGGGTAAGATGCATAATTGGGGAGGTAGAATTTTTCGAAAATCGCTTTTCGTTCTCCAGTTTTCAAATCCACAACATAAAAATCCCTGTAATTTTGTCCATCAAGATTGATGTCCAGTTCATAGGCTTGCAAATCTTCGCCCAAAGCAAAATTATGCTTGGGAAGGATATTCAAATCCTTTAAGCTGCTGTCTTGAAGGATAAGATTTTTGGCACTTGCCAAATCATACAAGGCCCACAAACTGTAATTCTTGTCTTGGTTTTCCAGAACCTGCTGTCTCGATTGCAGGCGACTGTCCTGCCAATGCCAGATCGTCATGTCTGGTTTGGTGGGGTCATCCTTGGAAACCATTGGTTTTGACTTTATCGAATCCATTTTGGCAATAGCCTTTTGAAGGTCCGCTACCGATTTGATCGTTGTGTCACTTTTGATCAATGCGATTTTTTTATCTTCAGACAAAGCAAGGGTATCTTTTGCTTCAGATTTCTTTTCTTCTTCTTTTTTGGCAAGTTCCAAGCGATGTACGCCATACATCAATCTGGTCAAGTCCTCAGTCCAAAGCGGTTTTCTGTTGGGGCTGATCGTATATTCCTTTGGGAAATCCAAGGAATCCTTCTTGGGGTCATAGACAGTGATCTGAGGATTGGCAAGGTTTTTAACACCGATTACCTTACCATGGTCCTGCTTGTATTTCTTATCTTTTACCAATTTGAGAAGGGCAAAGGCATCTCCTTTTTCGGTCCAGCTAAGTGAACGGTAGGTGGCTGTGTCACTTTCCAAAACTTGTGTGTTTCCTGTGGAAATGTTCAGCAGGTACAATCCGTTTCCGGACTTGTTCTCGGCATCAATTGTATACGCCAAATGACTTCCCGGTTTGTTGAAGCCAAACTCCAAAACGTTTCCTATATTTTGTCTTTTCCCACTTGCCAAATGCACCATCAGCAAATCGGAACCTTTGGCATCACCGTTTGCGCCTTCTTTGCCGAGATTAATGGCCAAATGCGTGGAGGATTTACCGTTGAAAGAAAAACTACTCACCTTCTCGATCACGGTTTTTTTATCCATCAACAAATCGATCAAGATTAGTTTTTCGCCTAGGGGTTTGCCCTTGCTTTTTTCATTGGCTTTCTTCTCTTTGTCTTTTGGAGATTCTTTGAAAGCGATCCATCGTCCATCATCAGAGAATGAAATGCTCGGGTTGCTGGAGGATCCGATGGGATACCTCTTTTTGCTTTCAGGATCGCCTGCTTTCTGGAGCAACAGTTCTCCGTCACCTTCTACAGGAGAGAGAATGTAGGCCAACCATTTCCCATCAGGGGACAGTTCCACTGAATTCGGAGATATGGATTTCCAACTTGGAATATCCTTCCAGCCAATGGGTTTGGGATCTTGATTGGTCTTTTCCTGTGCGAAGGTGGAAATGGTCACGAAACACAAGATGAGTGGCAATAATAGATGTCTTCTCATGGATTTTTATAATTGGGTTTTACTGAAAGTAGCCATTTTTAGGAGTTGGATTTCATGGATGCTGAACATAACGCTCAAAGAATTCAACAATTCTTCCGATACGGTCGATTCTTCTATGAACCGCCCCGGTCCTTGACAATTCATGTCCTTCGCCGGGGTAGCGCACGTATTCCACAGGTCTACCGAGTATTTTAAGGCTTTTGTATAACAATTCAGATTGCCTGACACCTGTTCGCAAATCCGCATCGGAGTGCTTGATAAGCAAGGGTGTCTTGATGTTTTGGACGTATGTCTGCGGACTGTTGTAGTCCAATATTTCTTTGACACCCTCTTCCCAAGGATAACCGAAATGATTGGGAACCAATCTCCATGCATTTCCTTCGCCCATGAAGAAAGTCAACTCATAAACACCTCTTTGGGAAAATGCGGCCTTGAATCTGTGGTCATGGCTCACGATCCAAGCAGTCAAATAGCCCGCATAAGATCCGCCGGTAAGGAAAAGTTGATCCTTATCGATCCAGTTGAATTGTGCTTCTGAAGCTTCCAAGGCGCCCAAAACATCTGCAGCAGGGCCATCTCCCCAATTTCTATAATTACCCTTTTGGAACTCCTTTCCGTATCCACCACTTCCTCTTGGATTGGCATAAACCACTCCATATCCTTTGGCAGTCATCACTTGGAATTCATGCCACATGGAAGCTTCTCCAGGGCCCCACATTGCGGAAGGACCCCCATGCATTTCCAATACGGTAGGGTAGAGGACTCCCTCTTTTTTGTCAATGGGTTCCATTACCCAATAGTCGATCACAAAACCATCTTCGGTATTGAGTTTGTGCGCAGAAGGCTTTGATATTTTTTTGCCTGCAAGCCAACCCTCATTGAATTTTGTGATTTGGGTTGCATTTTTATTCAAGAGATCCGAAGTAAACATTTCGGATGGGTTTTCTATTTTGGTGAGAGAATACACCAATTTCTGTCCCTTGAGGTCAAAACTGGTCACGCCAACAGGACCAGAGATGATTGGAGCGATTTTGGAATTTTTTATTTCCACATTCCACAGAGAAAAACCTCCTGAATTCGATCCGGTGAAATAGATTGATTGGCTGTCATCGGCCCAAGCACCAATGGAAATACTTCTGTCAAGGGATTCGGTCAACCATTTGAAACCGGTTCCATCTGGCTTGATGATGCCGAGCATACCCATGTTGTAACTTGGTTCATCCAAATTTTGGCCTCCAAAGAGGATCCATTTACCATCAGGAGAAAAAGTGGGGTTTCCAACCCTGTGGTTTTCCAAAGTGAAAAGCACGGAAGTGGTTTTGTCCGAAGGGTTGATTTTCCAGATTTCGGTTTGGTTGGTGAGGTCGGGATGCTCGATGTTCTTCAGGGAAGAAGCGAGTACATAACTTCCATCAGGGGCCCAATCGGCGGCAAAGAAATTTTGGAATCCATCCGTGATTTTTTCGCTGGTGCCGCTGGCTATATCAAATATCCCCAAATGACTAAAAAGCAAATCGGGGTTCGTATCCGATTCACCTAAAAAATTTAACCTATCAATTACTTTTGGATCATTCTTGGAGGTGTTTTTTGCCAAGTAAGCCCGGAGTTCCTCAAGGGTTCCGTCGGGATTGGCTTTGATTTCCTCCTTTGCCAATCCTGCCTCAATTGCCTTATAGTTGGGCTCGTCACCATATGCTCTACCTGGCCTTGGGTTATCCCAATCGGGTTGACCTTCGAGCGCCCACATGGGGATAGTGGATGTAAAGAGGATTTTTTTTCCATCCGGTGACCAAACAGGATTGGATGCACCATACTTTTCTTGGGAAATCACTTGGCTTTCACCGCCCTCCAAGGGCAGAATCCAGAGTTGCGATTTGTTGTCTTTGGGTCTTGAATAAGCAACCTGCTTTCCATCGGGAGACAATGCAAAAGTGGAAATGTTGTATTCGGATGAAGTCAATGGCCTGGAAACAAAGGGGGCAGTTAGGTCTGAGACCCAAAGTTGGGATTTATAGGAATACTCACCATTTCCCTTTTCCTCGACAAATTTTTTCAGGAAAAGAACCTGATTGCCTTTTGGGGTGATTTCTTGGTTTGTGGTAGTGATTATTTTGGCCAAATCTGTGATCTGGATCAAATCATTTCCTTGACCAACGGCGATATGCCAAGTCAAGAGGAAAAGAAGGAGTGAATTTGTAAATTTGTGCAACATTATTTTAATTTTAGTTATAAGGTTTTTAATACCATTGATTTCTGTAATATTGGACTTTATACCATGGATTTTATTTAGATTTGGTAGCCACCAACACAATCACTAATATAGTTCATCAAATTTAAATAGCACCTATCACCCAGAGTTGAACATGAATGTTTTTCAAAAATTTGATATTTCCAGTTTTTTTGATGAAATACAGGATCCAGTTCTGATTTTTTCTGAAAATGGGACGCTTTTTTTCAATAAATTTTACATCGAATTCATTGGGGATTCCATTTTAAAATGTGAGGCCTTTTTTGACAGTGAAGCTATATTGCTAGAGGTTTTGGAATTTTTCCGCAATGGAAAAATTCCGTCAACCGAATTTATCAAATCCATTTCCTTCAAAAGCCGAGAGGAAATCCGCTACAAATGGTTTTTCGTCAATCTTCCCTCCCATGACCAAGAGCGGGTGTTCATCCTCAGGGGCAAGCGGCATTTTTCGGTTGATGAATTGATGAAAAAGGAAATGTCGAAAATTATCCAACAAGAAAAGCCAAAAAATGACCTGGATTTTGTAAACAGTATCCTTAGATATAGCCATGATATGGTGGCTATTTTGGATGGGGAAGGAAAATTCAAGTTCATCAGTGCTGCCGTTATTGAAAAATTGTGTTATTCTCCAAGCCAGGTTATCGGGACCTCTTATTTGGATTTAGTGCAAAATGGACTCATCGAAATTGAATCGGGGAGTTTTAAGGAGGTATTGAATAGTAAGGAAGAAATTGGGGTTGATTTTTGGTTATACAAACCCAATGGACAAAAAGTATTCATTGAAAGTTTTGCCCGGAATCTGCTGGATGATCCACAGATCGAGGGAATACTTTTTAGTGCCAGAGATATTACAGACTTCAAAAAGGCTAAAAAATCACTTGAAAAGCGCTTTGAACTTGAGAACCTGATCAACCAAATTTCTGCTAAATTCGTCAATTCGAGCATTGAGGGGATCGATGCGGTTTTCAGCGAATCTCTTCGAATGCTGGGTGAATTTGAAAAGGCAGACAGGTCTTATATTTTCTTGGTTCACCATGATCTTCAGGAAATAGAAAATGTGTATGAATGGGTATCGGAGGGGATAGCTCCAGAAATCGATTATCTAAAGCGCCTTCCCATCACGTCACAGAATCTTACAATCAAATCCTTGGAAAAAGGAGGGATATTGATCATTCCGGATGTGGAATTGATGGATCAGGAATTTGCTTACGAAAGGGATATTTATATCGAACAGGGGATCAAATCTGTAATCCTTATTCCCATATTTTCAAAAAACATTTTGATTGGTTTTTTTGGACTGGATGCGGTCCGAGAAAAAAAAGCCTGGCATGAAAAAGATGAGTATGTCCTTAGGCAGCTGGGAGACATTTATGCCGGTACCTTTATCAATCGCTTGATCAACAAGCAGCTTGAGAGAAACAAAAACCTGTTGGCCTCAACCGAAATTCTGGCAAAATCAGGTTCGTGGCGGTTCAGCAACTCAAAAAAACGATTGTTTTTTTCAAAGGGACTTAACAGGATATTTGACCTGGACGAAACGCAACAATCCGCAAAGGTCTATGAGTTGGTGAAAAGGATTCACAAAAAGGACAGGTTGTCTTTGTTCCAAAACTTGAATACCGCAATCAATGGACTCAGCGCAAGTTCCGGCGAGTTTTTGTTGATCGGAGACGGAGGCAAGGAAAAATTCATCAATTACAATATTCAAGTCAGGAAAATCCAGTCATCGGAAAATGTTGAAATTTATGGGTATTGTACGGATGTGACCCACAAGAGAGGTGCGGAAAACTATCTCAAGCTTCAATCCCAAATTTTGACTCAGGTAAATGACCCGATTTTCGTGACGGACCTTTCCCTTAAAGTCATCTATCTCAACAAGGCCGCTTTCAATGAGTTTCAAATCGAAACTGACGGCAGTTTGGATCAGAAGTTAACTTCCTTTTTTGAATTTTTGATTCCTGGAGAGGGAGACCTTTCGGAGGTTATTGAAAAGGTGTCTGCGGAGGTGAATTTCAGGGGAAACATGAACATCAAAACCAAAGAGGGGAAGATAGATCCGTATGAGGTTTCCATTCAGGTTTTTCTAAACGATGACCAAGAGAAGATAGGGTACTCCTATCTCTTCAGAAATCTGTCACTTGTTGTAAGACAGGAAGCTTTGGCCCAAAAGGCCAAAATGATTGTGGAAAACAGTCCCGCAGTTTTGTTTACGGTAGACCCCGGTGACCATTTTAGGATCGTCTACATTACCGAAAATATTAGCCAGTTCGGTTACAGTGCAGACTTCTTGATGCAATCGAACACCAGTATATTGGATTTGATCCATCCGGATGATGCGAGGGACATCCCTCATCATTATTCAAATGAAAACATGAATGGGGCTCCTTCATTTTCGGGTGAATATAGGATTCGAAAAAAAGATGGCAAATATAGATGGGTAGAGGACAAAACCAATAAGGTGTATGATGCAGCAGGAGAAATTCTGCTGCATCAGGGATTGTTTCAGGACATTACCGAAAGGAAAAAAAGCAAGGAAGAAATCCTCAGAAGCCAACAACAATACCGTGTATTGGCTTCCAATATTCCACTTACCAATGTGTTTTTGATCGATAGGGATTTACGTTACATCGTGGCGGAAGGTACTAATTTTGCCAATTGGGGATTGAAATCCAGTGATTTTGAGGGGAAAACATTGGCCGAAGTCCATAAGAAAAAACTCAATGAAATCCAGCCTGCGGTAACAAGGGCATTGATCAAAAAGGAAATCATCCACAAAATCCTGGTGATCAAAAACAGGATCTATGAATTCACCGTCAGGCCTATTATTTATGATCAGGAAGTCGAGTATGCATTGGGTATAGTCAGGGACATTAGTGAAGAATCCAGGGCAAAGGAAGACCTTAAAAAAAGTGAAGAAAAATATAGAAATCTAGTGGAGGAATCCACCGAGATAATATTCTCCTTGTCATCGGATTTGATCTTAACGTATGTTTCGCCTAACGTTTATCAGTTTTTGGGACACCGTCACCAGGATGTAATGGGGATCAGTTTAAAGGATTTCCTGCATCCAGAAGATCTCTCTGTTTTTGGTGAAAAACTCGCAACTGGCATCAATTTTTTTGAGGAAAATCAATATCTGGAATTCAGGTTGCGTCACAAAAATGAAGGTTATCGGATATTCAGTACCAATGGTAAATCCATCCAAGATGAACAGGGGAAGTTCAGGCATTACACCGGTATTGCCAGAGATATAACCAAGCTCAAAGAAGCCCAAAAAGAGCTCTTTTTTGCCAAGGAGAGGGCCGAACAAGCCAATAAAGTGAAGTCCCAATTTTTGTCCATCATGAGTCATGAGATCCGGACTCCGATGAATGCAGTGATTGGGATGGCCCATTTGCTCATTGAGGACAATCCCAGAATTGACCAACTCGAAAACCTCAGGACTCTCCAGTTTTCTGCAGAAAATCTCCTCGGCCTGATCAATGACATCTTGGATTATAGCAAGATCGATTCCGGAAAAATCGAACTGGAAAAAGTCAACTTTGACCTCAATAATTTGATGACCAGGATTCTCCATTCCTATTCCTATCAGGTGAGGGAAAAAGATTTGGAAATCATCTTTGACGCAGACAAATCGATACCAAAAATATTGGTTGGCGATCCCGTAAGACTTGCACAGATTATCAACAATTTGGTTTCCAATGCAATTAAATTCACAGAAGCTGGATTTGTCAAGATTTCCCTGGAGATGGTTTCCCAAACTGAAAATGAAATCAAGGTTCGCTTTGATTTGTTGGATTCCGGAATCGGGATTCCTGTTGAAAAGCTGGAATCGGTTTTTGAGGCATTTACCCAGGCAAGCGCTGAAACTACCCGTAAATACGGAGGTACTGGATTGGGATTGGCCATTGTGAAACGACTAGTTGAGCTGTTTGGATCGGAAATCAAGGTGTCAAGAAGAAAGGAGGGGGGTACCCATTTTAGTTTTGAAATCAATTTTGAAAAACCAAAAAAACTCACCAAGGTTTCAAATGACATTGTCCGTGATGGGAATAAAAACCTGAAGAATGCTGTGATCATGGTGGCGGAGGACAATATCGTCAACCAGATCATGATCAGGAAATTCCTCAAAAAATGGGAAGTACAAGAAGTCGTCATGGCAAATGACGGAGTGGAAGCCATGGAGGAATTCGACAAAAAACACTTCAATTTGATTCTACTGGACTTGCAGATGCCCAATAAAGATGGGTATGAAGTGGCGGAATATATAAGGAATCACCCCGATAAAAGCAGAAGAGATACCCCGATCATTGCACTGACGGCATCTTCCCTTTTGGAGGTGAGGGATCAATTGGAAAAGGTGGGCATGAATGATTATATCCCCAAACCGTTTAGTCCCGACGATCTTTATGCCAAAATTCTTAAATACCTCAAAGTTTAAAATCCTACACGAATGGCAACGTTTGTAATGGAATAAGTTTAATTTTGAGGGTAAATTGAATGGCATGAAAATGAGGTTGTTTTTGTTTTTGTTTTTTTTCTGTATTTCGTTGGCCGAGGCACAGAAGATGCCCAGCAATAGATCCAGTGTTTATTTCACTTATGGAAACACAGGTGCAAATCTTCGGGAGTTTAACCAAATGCTTGACCAAAAGGGGCTTTCTCCCATGCGGAAGGCATATCGAAATTTTGGCTTTGGGTACCAAACCCGGTACAATGATTTTGTCCTCGGACTCGAGCTATTTCAAAACAACGGACCGAAATCCCTTTTCAATGGCTATGAGTTGGATTATAGAACGACGAGGGTATACTTGAACGTAGGCTATTCATTTACCGAAGAAGGTAGATTCCAGTTGATTCATTACATGTCCTTGGGGTCTGGATTCATGAATTTCCAGATGCTTAGGGGGAATCCGAAAAAAACCCTTGATGGTTTCCTCCAAAACCCGGCCCATGGTTTCATTCTCAGGGACGGGGATATCCATAAAGGAAGCCAACATTTTGCTGGATTTCTGACAGAAATCGGTTTTCAGTTGAGCTATGATATAGAAATTCCCGGAAGGGAGGAAATGGTGCAAGTTATTAGCAAGTTCGGCTATTCCTTCAGTCCGTTTGAAGATTCATGGTTGATGAAAGACATCGCTTTTGGAAATGCCCAAAGTGGGCCGTTTTTGAGATTTGGGGCAGGAATCACGCTTCCAGACCATAATTTTTTTTACAAAGATGCCTCCCTGGGACTTCACCTAAGTTATGGATTGCATTTTACGGAACCTGATGTTTTGAATGCGGCTTTGGTGGAAAATGGGTATCGCCCTTTTGAGGGAAGACCCAATAACCTGGGGTTGAAATTATTAGGGGAAAGCAAAGGCCTTCTGTATGGAATTGATTTTTATAACCTAGGCCTCAGTGGTGCGGCTACGGAATCCTCTAACCATACCTTGAACAGTGTCAGGGTTTACCTCAATGGAGGACTTAAGTTTTTCGAAAGAAGAAACCTTGAATTGGGGGGATTGGCAGGATTGGGATATGCAAATCTTCGATACACACTTACTTCCACTGACAAACCGGATTTCCCGGCATTGTTCGAAGAGCCTGATAGGGACGGCCATCTTAAAGCAAGGGGTTTGATGGGGAAACCAGAGTTGTATGTTGCATACGGGATTCCCTTGACAAACAAGAATCTCTTCAGCATGATCGTATCCCTTCATGGAGGTTATGAATTGCCCTTGGGAAATTATTCCCTTGGCGGTGTGGGGATGTCAAGTTATATGGCAAACCCATATCTGCAGTTGAGCCTCGGTCTTAGGCCCTAAGTTTTTGTTTCAACAAGAAATTTAAAAAAGCAAGTCTTCAAGATAGGCATCTTAAAATGTTTTTTTAGTCCTCAACTTCCACGATTAGCTCAACTTCCACTGCGATATTGGAGGGTAATGCATTCATGCCAACCGCGGATCGGGCGTGTTTTCCTTTTTCTCCAAAAACATCTACCATTAGGTCAGAAAAGCCATTCATTACCTTGGGCTGCTCCGTGAAATCTGATTGGCAATTGACCATTCCCAAAACCTTAACGATTCTTTTTACTTTATTCAAGTCTCCAAGCTCCGCTTTAAGGACCGCCAATTGGTTGATCCCAACAAGCCTTGCCGCTTCCCGTCCCTCTTCGATGCTCAGGTCAGTCCCTACTTTTCCGGTGATGGAAGTGCCATCTGGTTTCGAAGGACCTTTACCTGACAGAAAAATCAAATTTCCAACCCGAACGGCATTCACATAATTGGCCACAGGAACTGCCGGTATGGGAAGCGTGATGCCCAATTCTTCAATGCGCTTTTCGGCATCCCAGCCATTTGAAGTCGATTTTTCAACAGTGGTGACTGCCGTGGGTTCAGGGCTACATGCGAGTAGGCAAATAAAGGAGAAAGCAACCAAAAGGTTTTTCATAAATCAAGGGGTTAGGTTTTTCAGTTTGTTGTCCATGTAATAATAAAAAAAAATATTGATCTCTTTGGCATTTGATTTTTAAAGGCTATCAAACAAAAGCAAAATGGATGGTTTGCAAGAGGTGATCGATGGGTTTGTGAATTTTTCAATATGGCATAGAAAAACCATGAGTCTCAAATATTTTCTCGAAAGAGATACAAAATTCAATTTTTTTTGGTTTACATTTGAGTTTACTTATCGAGAAAGACCGAGGGAAGGGCCCTATGACGTCTTAGCAACCTGAAAAAACAAGGTGCTAAATCCCTTTTCGGAATAGCCGGAAAAAGATGAGTGGTTGATAAAGTTTTTGCTTTTTTCTACCGGTTCTTGCTCGATTAAGTTTTTATATACCAGAGCAAAATGAATAAAACCGATCTATTACTTTCGCAAGCCAAAAAGAAGATATTGATTTTGGATGGTGCCATGGGCACCATGATTCAACGATATCAATTGTCCGAGGAGGATTTTAGAACTCCCGAGCTGGCAGACCACCCCAAATCCCTCAAGGGAAACAACGATTTACTTTCCTTAAGTCGACCTGATATCATCAAAGCCATCCATGTCGCTTACTTGGAAGTGGGTGCTGACATCATCGAAACCAATACCTTCAGTGGTACTTCCATCGCACAAGAGGACTATGGATTGCAATACCTTGCTTACCGACTCAACTATGAGTCAGCGAAAATCGCCAGTGAGGCAGCGGCGGAATTTACAGCCAAAAACCCCAGCCAACCAAGGTTCGTCGCAGGAGCAATCGGGCCCACGAACAGGACCGCTTCGATTTCTCCTGATGTCAATGATCCTGCATACAGGGCAGTCACTTTCGATCAGCTCTCGGATGCGTACAAGGAGCAAATCAGAGGATTGCTGGATGGAGGAGCGGATATCCTTTTGGTCGAAACCATCTTTGATACATTGAATGCAAAAGCGGCATTGTTTGCTATTCAGGAAGTTTTCGAGGAGCGTGATATGCCTCTGCAACCAGAGGAAGGGGGGATTCCGGTCATGGTGTCTGGGACGATCACAGATGCTTCGGGCAGGACCCTAACAGGTCAAACCACGGAGGCTTTTTTGATTTCGGTTTCCCATGTCCCACTTTTCAGTGTGGGTTTGAACTGCGCATTGGGCGCCAAAGAATTGAGGCCCTATTTGAAAGTATTGGCTGAAAAAGCACCTTTCTATGTAAGTGCATATCCAAATGCGGGGCTTCCCAACGAATTTGGCCAATACGATCAGGGAGCTTTGGAAATGTCCGCACAAGTTGAACAATTCCTGAAAGACGGCTTGATCAATGTCCTCGGGGGTTGCTGTGGGACAACACCGGACCATATTGCCGCCATTGCCCAAATCGCCGCAAAGTATGCGCCCAGAAAATTAGAATTTTCAACGACATCAGATGAGTAATCTTAGACATCAAAATGTAATGAAGCTTTCCGGGTTGGAGCCTTTGGTCTTCACTCCCGAAATCAATTTCGTAAACATCGGAGAGCGGACCAATGTCACCGGTTCGAAAAAATTTGCCAGACTGATCCTGAATGGAAATTTCGACGAAGCCTTGGAAGTGGCGCTGGATCAGGTGAGAGGTGGTGCCCAAATTCTGGATGTCTGTATGGATGAAGGGATGTTGGATGGTGTTGCTGCCATGCAGAGATTTTTAAACTTAATCGCCTCAGAGCCCGAAATCAGCAGGATTCCCGTAATGATCGACAGTTCCCGTTGGGAGATCATCCTGGCGGGATTGAAATGTGTGCAGGGAAAAGGAATTGTCAATTCCATTAGCCTAAAAAACGGAGAAAAAGAATTTATATCTCAAGCCAAAACCATCAAGAAATTCGGTGCGGCTGTGGTGGTGATGGCCTTTGATGAAAAAGGTCAGGCCGATTCATACCAAAGGAGAATTGACATCTGCAAAAGAAGTTATGACATCCTTGTCAAGGAGGTGCGTTTCAATCCACATGACATCATCTTTGATCCGAATATTTTTCCTGTGGCCACAGGAATGGAGGAGCACAGAACCAATGCCCTCGATTTTTTCCATGCCACTCAATGGATCAAACAAAATCTTCCCGGTGCGAAGGTCAGTGGTGGAGTCAGCAACGTGAGTTTTTCTTTCAGGGGCAATGACCCAGTGAGAGAAGCCATGCATTCCGCCTTTCTCTATCATGCCATCAAGCATGGAATGGACATGGGAATTGTGAATCCGGCCATGCTGGAAATCTATGATGACATCCCAAAAGACCTGCTGCAAAAAGTGGAGGATGTACTCTTCAATCGATCCGAGGATGCTACGGAACAATTGTTGGCCTTCGCCGAGTCCGTAAAGGCAGGGGATAAAAAAGAAGTGGTCAATGAAGCATGGCGCGAAGATCCAGTAAGCAAAAGGATCGAACACGCTTTGGTGAAGGGGATTCTCGATTTTATTTTGGATGACATTGAAGAGGCAAGAATTGCCTTTGGCAATCCACTTAAAGTCATCGAAGGCCCATTGATGGATGGAATGAATGTAGTTGGAGACTTGTTTGGTGAGGGGAAAATGTTCTTGCCCCAAGTGGTCAAATCTGCCCGGGTAATGAAAAAAGCCGTAGCCTATCTCGAACCATTTATGCCCAAAGTTGGGGATTTGGACTACAATGTCGAGCAAAGTGCCGTCAAGAAGATCCTTTTGGCGACTGTAAAAGGAGATGTCCACGATATTGGGAAAAATATTGTGGGTGTAGTCTTGGCTTGCAACAGCTACCAGATCATCGATCTTGGTGTGATGGTTGATGCCCAAAAAATCATCGACGAGGCAATCAAAAACAAAGTGGATATCATTGGGCTAAGTGGTTTGATCACTCCTTCCTTGGACGAGATGGTCAACGTGGCCTCTGAATTGGAAAGGCAAGGATTGAAAATCCCTTTGCTGATCGGTGGGGCAACTACTTCCAGGATCCATACTGCGGTGAAAGTGGATCCTGTTTACAGCGGTATGGTGATCCACGTCGCTGATGCCTCCAAATCGGTACCCATTGCCGGCGAGGCGATCAGCGAAGAAACCCGTGAAGCCTTCCATCTAAAGACAAAAGAAACCTATCAGCAATTGCGGGTGGAACATGAGGCCAAACAACAGGTGAAACAAATGGTGTCCTATGAAGAAGCCAAATCCAATCCCAGTTTCATTGATTGGGAGAATTATGAACCCTTTGTGCCTGCCCATTTGGGAGAAACTGTTCTGGATAACTTGGACCTTTCCTTGCTCAGAAAATATATTGACTGGACACCTTTTTTCAGCACCTGGATGCTGGCGGGAAAATTCCCGAAAATTTTGGAGGATCCCATCGTTGGGGTGGAGGCCACAAAACTTTACGAGGAAGCCCAGAAAACATTGGATAGGATCATTGCCGAAAAATGGATTCATGCAAAAGCGGTGATCGGACTTTATCCTGTCCAAAGAAAAGAGGATGACTTGGTTTTGTTGGAAAAAGGGAATGAAACTGCGTTTACCTTTCATTTTCTTCGCCAGCAGGGCAAGAAAGGGAAAGGTGTTCCCAACCGATCGCTTGTCGATTTTATCCATCCCGATAAGGTGGATTATTTTGGGGGATTTGCCGTGACAGCAGGTTTGGGGATCGAATCCAAATTGGAAGAATTCAAAATTGAAGGCGATGATTACAATGACATCATGCTCAAAGCATTGGCAGACAGACTTGCTGAGGCAGGAGCCGAATATATTCACGAATTGGTCAGAAAAGAGCTTTGGGGATATGACAGTCAAGAAAACCTTGGTAATGACAGCCTGATCAAGGAGGAATACAAAGGGATAAGACCAGCCCCGGGATATCCAGCCTGTCCCGAACACTCGGAGAAAAAAACCCTTTTCGAACTTATGAAAGTCGAGGAAAAAATTGGGATTTCCCTTACCGATAGTTTCGCGATGTATCCGACTTCCTCGGTGAGTGGGTTTTATTTCGGACACCCGGAAAGCAAGTATTTTGGATTGGGCAAGATCGGGGAAGATCAAGTGGCGAGTTACGCCCAAAGAAAAGGGGTAAATAAAGTGCAGGCCGAAAGATGGCTTTCCCCAAATCTCGCCTACACACCTTCATTAAAAGTTGAAATAAATAGCTTATGAAAATCAATGAATATATCCAGCAGGCAAAAGAAACCCTGTTTTCTTACGAAATACTGCCCCCTCTAAAGGGGCAAAGCTTAAAAGACCTTCTGGAAGGGATCGCCCCTTTGATGGAATTCAAGCCGCAATTTGTGGACGTGACTTACCACCGTGAAGAATTTATCTATAAAAAGCATCCCAATGGATTGTTGGAAAAGGTAAGCACCAAGAAACGACCTGGAACAGTGGGGATTTGTGCGGCTATCATGAACAGGTTTCATGTAGAAGCGGTGCCTCATTTGCTCTGTGGTGGGTTTACCAAGGAAGAGACTGAAAACGCACTGATTGACCTCAATTTTATTGGTGTTCAAAATGTATTGGCCCTCAGGGGGGATGCGCCTAAAAATGAAGGTAAATTTACACCAGAACCCAATGGACACGAATATACCACAGATCTGGTCAAGCAGATTATCGGGATGAACAATGGCAAATACCTGCATGAAGAGACTGAAACAGGTTTTCATACTGATTTTTGTGTGGGAGTAGCAGGTTATCCCGAGAAGCATTTCGAGGCACCCAGCATGAAATTTGACCTCAAACATCTGAAGGAAAAAGTGGATGCTGGTGCAGAATATATCGTGACTCAAATGTTTTTTGACAATCAGAAATTTTTTGATTTTGAAAAAAAGGCAAGAGAGGCAGGCATTACGATCCCTATTATTCCCGGGCTAAAACCCATCACTACTTTGGGCCAAATTTCCATGTTGCCGAGGACTTTTTTCCTTGATTTACCGGATGATTTGATGGATGAATTGGAGAAATGTAAGACCAATGCGGATGTTAAACAAGTGGGTATCGAATGGGCCATCCAACAAAGCAAGGAGCTTGTTGCCAATGGCACACAGGTGTTGCATTATTATACCATGAGTAAGGCGGATGCAACATACAGAATAGCTAAAGAAGTTTTTTAGATTTTTCCCCACCAAGATCAATTCTCCTGTTGACCTTTGGTAAGGAATGTTTTTGAAAAGCCTGCTTTCATTAGGAAACGAAGGAAAGCAGGCTTTTTCTCATTTTTCGCAACCCTTGGTGAGCATTAGATTTTTTGGTCCATTATGAAAAATTGTCCCAAAATCATACCTTCGGACCATGATCAAGATAATTGAATGCCCGAGGGATGCGATGCAGGGAATGCCTGGTTTTATAGATACTGCCATCAAGGCAGCTTACATCAACCAGCTCCTCCAAGTGGGTTTTGACACCATAGATTTTGGGAGTTTTGTCAGTCCCAAGGCGATTCCGCAGCTACGGGATACGGCCGAGGTATTGGACCAACTGGATCTTTTTGAATCCAAATCCAAACTTTTGGCCATTATTGCCAATCTGAGGGGAGCAGAGGAAGCGATCTTATTTGAGCAAATTGATTATTTGGGATTCCCCCTGTCCCTTTCCGAGACTTTTCAGCAAAGAAATACCAATAAATCCATTCAGGAAGCCTTAATCGAAGTTGAGAAAATCCAAAACCTTTGCGAAGTTAATGGAAAGACCTTAGTGACTTATCTGAGCATGGGATTCGGAAATCCTTACGGGGATCCTTACTCCCCAGACTTGGTTGCCGAATTTGTGGAAAAACTGAATAAATTGGACCTAAAAATCATATCCTTTGCTGATACTATAGGTGCAGCAACGCCGGATTTGATCAAGGATTTATTTTTGGTAAACAAAATGGCCTATCCAAATATTGAATTTGGAGTTCATTTGCATACAAAAGCTACAAGTCTGGCACCCAAGATTGAAGCAGCGTTAGCCGCTGGTTGCAAAAGGTTCGATGGGGCCTTGAAAGGTTACGGTGGTTGCCCGATGGCCGAAGATGATTTGGTGGGAAATGTGGCCACGGAAGTTTTGGTCGAATTGCTCGAAAAAAAGGGTTTCGATCTTGGATTGAATAAAATAGAGTTTGGGGAAGCCCTTAAGATGGCCAATGTGATTTTTCCAATAGGTTAATCTTAGAATACTGCCGTTGGTAGGAATGAATTTTTACCATGTGTTTATTTGGGATACATTTCGAATTGAAAATGTTGGAATGAACAAAACCTCAAAATTAGCTTTCAAAACAAGGATTTACAGAAATATTCACAAATGGATCAGTATCCCATTTGTGATTTTTCTTTTGGTGATAGGGACAACCGCCATCTTATTGGCTTGGAAGAAGCAGTTGGAATTGGTCCCAAAGACCCAGGGAACGAGGGTAGAAGTGCGGACACACTGGATCAGTTTGGATTCCATGATCATCATCGGACAGGAGTACATGCGGGACAGTTTAGGCAAGACAGCCGAAATCGATAGGTTAGATGTAAGGCCGGGCAAAGGGATTGCGAAAGTGGTTTTCAAAGGCCATTTTACAGAACTCCAGATCGATGGGTTTACCGGAGAGATACTTTCCGTCAAGCAAAGAAATTCGGACCTGATCGAAAAAATCCATGACGGAAGTATCATTGATTTTTTGATTGACCCAAACAGTGAAAGAGCAAAATTGATCTACAGCACACTCACCTCACTTGTTTTGATTTTTTTGTGCATCAGTGGTTTTTATTTATGGCATAATCCAAGAAAAATAAAAAAAATTAAGGCCCAAACCACTCAATGAAACGCTGGTTTTTCAATATTATCCACCTATATTTTTATATTTGTTTGGTACTGTAACCAACAGACATGCAAGAGGAGATATTTGATTTTTGGAAGTTTTTAGCTGGAATTGGGGTATTTCTCTGGGGGATGAATCAACTTGAATCTTCCCTGAAGGAACTTGCAGGCAGATCATTTCGGAATATCCTTCAGAAATGGACTGAAACTCCCTTGAAAGGGATTTTGGTCGGAACGCTGATCACAGCCGTACTCCAAAGCAGTTCCTTGGTGACCTTGATGGTACTGGCATTTTTGGGTGCGGGTGTGTTGAATCTCCGAAATGCAATCGGGGTGATTTTTGGCGCAAACCTTGGGACGACTCTCACTGCTTGGGTAGTCGCTACTTTAGGCTTTAAACTTAGTATTGCCGCTTTTTCCATGCCTTTTTTGGGATTGGGTAGTTTGGTCTATCTGTTTTTTTCAGATCGCCCAATGCTCAAGAATATCGGAGCCTTTGCCGTGGGTTTTGGGCTTCTTTTTCTAGGCTTGGATTTTATGAAAACAGCCATTGAAGATGTGGCCGACCAGATAGACCTCAGTGAATTCGCCACCTATGGATTGTGGATTTATTTTGTGATCGGTATCGTCGTGACGGCATTGATCCAATCCAGTTCGGCTATGGTGGTTATTATCCTGAGTGGTGTCAGCGCGGGGATCATCGGACTGCCCGAGGGAGTGGCCCTGATGCTGGGGGCAAATATCGGTACAACGATTACGGTGATGATAGGGTCATTGAACGGTGCCGCCGACAAAAAAAGGCTGGCTTTGGCGCATTTTATTTTCAATATCGTTACAGGAGGAATCATTTTCTTATTTATTCCCCAACTGATTGATTTTACCTTGACCGTTTTTTCCATCGAGGATCCATTGATTGAAATCGTGCTGCTCAACACTTTTATCAATCTCTTTGGCATCTTGATTTTTTATCCTTTCATCAATAAATTCGAGTCTTGGCTGAAACAAAGGTTTAAGGAATCAGAACCGCAAGGTTATTCCACTTATATCAAGAATGTAAGTATCAAAGTGCCAGAGGCGGCCATTGCAGCCATGGAAAAGGACATTGCATTGGGTCTTGAAAAAACCATGGATTTTATTGTTAAAGTTTGGGATGGTTCCGAAAAAAACGGGTCAAATATGACCATTTGGAGGAAGATTATCCAACAGCCCTATGATTTGCTTTCCCAATACCAAGGCATCAAAAGTCTGGAAGATGAATTGACTGCTTATCATTTGGGGATTCAGGAAGAAAACTTATCCCAAGAGGATGCCAAGAAAATGACCTCTTTGATGCTTTGCCTGCGTACCTTGGTGTATTCAGCCAAAGATATCAAGGATGTGATGCACAATATCCGAGAAATGGAGGATGCGGAAGACAGGTTGGTGAAAGACCTTTATGTCGAACTAAAGACCTATAGTTTTGACTTTTTGGTAAAACTAAAAAAATATATCAAAACCGTTCCGGACTTGTCTGTCATTCCGAATTGGATTGGTGAAAATGACAAGAAATACCAGGCTTTGATCTCTAACCTATTTATTCATGTAGGGAAAAAGAAACCTGAGATCCCCATTTCTAGCCTAACCAACGTCATCAAACAAATCATCTCGAGTTTAGACAATCTGGGGAGTGCCGTCATCCATTGGAAACATTTGAAAAAAGAAGTGATCGATTCGAAAATTGAAGAGCAACCCAAAGAAACTGTTTCATCCCCATCAATTAAATAAGGAAAGAGAATTGTTTCAGGGAATGGATTCTTGATCATCGGAAGGATTAATCGCTTATGGATGATTGGTCGAAAAATCAATGCACTTCCAAAAAAATGAACACCTCCATTCTTCCTAGTGGCCGAATAGAGGTGAATCTTTATCTAGCAGGTCTTTTCGCAAAATCAATTCAGCGAAAAGTTTGAAGGTTAATTTTTCGTTTGGCTTACAGCCTGACCAAATGCACTGCTCCAATGGCAAAGACAAGTCGGTTTAGTTGAATTTAACACTCAAAACCGGGATTTCTGATTTGTAAAGAACGGTTTCGGTGACTCCTATCAGGTATCCAGAGGCTAATTTCCGATTGTTGGTGGCAATTCCAATAAAACCCATTTTGTTTGTGTCAGCGAATTCCACAATTCCTTTTTCGGCCTCTGTATGGTTGAAGATGTGTTTGTGGATCACGATGTCTTCCAATCCCAGGGCATATTTTTGCATCTTTAGCGACGCATCAGGCGAGTTGGAAAATTTTTCTGGGATGTTGATGTAGACAAAGTGAACGGTGCAACGCAGCTGCTTGATGAGGGGCAGCATCCGGGTAAACGCAGGTTTGGATTCCTCATTAAAATGAGAGGCAAAAACCATTTTTCGCAGATCATTCCCTGACATGGTTTTCTTCACCGCCAAGACTGGACAGTTTGCAAATCGAAGGACTTTCTGGAGGTTGGAGCCGATGAATTTTCCTTCCTGAAAACCCTTTCCATACGCTCCGATGACAATAAGGTCCGCGGCTTGTTTGTCTGCAATGTCCACAATGATTTCGTGGGGAATTCCGACCTCGACCACTGCTTCTATTGGAACGCCAGGTGACTTGTGCTCCAAGATAAATGCCTTGAGCTTGTCCTTGGCTTCTGCCTCTAAATCCAGAATGTCTTCATTTTTCCTTTTCTCTTTATCTGGAAGACTCTTCCAGTCCAGGCTGGAAACAATTACATTCACGCAGGTGATGCTGCTGTTTCCCTTTGATGCAATTTTCAAGGCGCTCAAAAGTGCATACTCAGAATATGAGGAAAAATCGATTGGAACTATTATCCTTTTCATGTTATGGTTCTTTTGGTTTTTGTGTTGGTAAATTTCCTAAAAATAAATTTTGAATTTCATGATGAAAGTCATTTCAAAATGTGATATTAATTATTTGAATATAATAATATTTTTTATAAATTTAAGGGCAATTAAACTAACTATTGATGACTTTAAAAGATAAAATAGCTGTTATAACTGGTGGGGCTGGTGAGATTGGTTTGGCTACAGCTAGGAAATTTCTGGATGAGGGGATTTCCGGGATTCTTTTGGTGGATATTGAGGAGGAGAAATTGAAATCTGCAATAGAAAAATTGAATGGCAAAAGGGTTTTTTATTTCGTGGCAGATGTTAGCTGCGCAGGTTCTTCAAAAGCTTACATTGACAAAGCCATAGATAAGTTTGGAAGAATTGACATTTTGTTTTTGGATGCCGGTAAGGAGGAAGCGGTCAAATCGCTGTCCAAATACCAAGAGGAGGTTTTTGACAATGTCCTAGGGGTGCATGTCAAGGGAGTTTGGTTGGGACTGAAGTATGCATTTCCTTACATGCAAAAATACGGGGGAGGATCTGTGATTATCAATTCTTCGATCGAGGGATTGAAGGAAACCACAGAGTTAATGGCCAATACCACTAAAAAACATTCCAATTTGGGGTCAATTCGGATAAAGGCATTGGAAGGTAAACCCAATGTAATCCGTATCAACTCGATCTTTCCAAAGCCCCTTGGGAATAAACTCATCAAGCCTTTCGATTCTGTTTTTTCCCCTAATACCTGCGGTGAAGTTAAAAAAGGGTATCAACAGCGGATTCCCTTGGAGTACTATGCCACAAACGAAGATATTGCAAGATTAGTCACTTTTTTGGGTTCTGACGATAGCAAATCCATATCTGGCGCCACCTACATGGTTGATAGGCGTTCAAGAGCCTGATTGCCAATGGGATGTTTTTAATGGGGGAGGGAAGAACTGTTTCCATTTTTTTTGTGTGACTATTATCACTAAATTGAGTTCTTGGTCGGACTTATTTTTAGATAAATTATCAATATGGAATTAGAAGATTTAAAACAAAAATTACCCAATATCACTGACCCCAACCTTCTCAAGGCCATGTTGGAAAAAGGCACTATTCATGTTTTTGAGTCTGGAAAAGTAATCTTGGCGCCAGGTCAATTCGTCAAAATGGTTCCTGTGGTGCTAGAAGGTGCCATCAAGATCATGCGGATGGATGAAGAAGGGAAAGAATTGTTTTTGTATCATCTTGAGGCTGGTGAAACCTGTGCGCTTTCCCTCACCTGCTGTGCGGCCTCCAAACCGAGTGAAATCAGGGCTGTGGCCGAGGAAAGAACCGTTTTGTTGGGGATTCCCGTCCAAATTCATGAACAATGGACAGATGAATTCAAGCAATGGAAGGAATTTGTAGCCAATACCTACCAAAGACGCTTTCAGGAATTGCTGGTAGCACTGGATGCCGTCGCCTTCAAACGGATGGATGAAAGGTTGATGCGGTACATTGTGACCAAAATGAAACAGCAAAAGTCCAATGAACTGAATACCACCCACCAATTGATCGCCAATGAATTGGGAACTTCAAGAGAGGTGATCTCCAGACTTCTGAAACAATTGGAAAAGAAAAAATGGATTGAATTGGGAAGGAATGTCATCTATATTAGAGACGATTTCGAAGAGTTGATCAGTCAATAAATAATTAAAACCGAAATATGCATTCCGTTTCCCAATAGGATTGAAACGGTATGCATATTTCGTGTTAAATCATTACCCATAATAAAATAAAAAATCCGGTTTTGACAGACCGGATTTTTTATTTAGTGAACAGCAGGAATGATATTGTATTTTTTCTTGAGGTCATGGACGATCCCAGTGGAAAAATCAAAAACCCAGGCATGCAATCGGATCTGTAGCCCTTTGTCCAAAGCATCCCTGTAAACAGAGGTCTGTTTGATGTTGGCGATTTGCTCCAATACGTTTAACTCCACCAATCTTTTCAAGCGATCCTCTTCATCTTCAATCGCTTTCAATTCTGCGTTGTAATGCCGAATGACGTCCTTGATGTTGGCTAGCCAGTTGTCAATCAATCCATTGTTTTTGTTTTCATAAGCCGCCTTGATGCCCCCGCAACCATAATGTCCATAGACGATGATGTCGCGGACCTCCAAACTCTCTACTGCATATTGCATCACGGATAGAAAATTGAGGTCAGAATGCGAAACTACATTCGCAATGTTTCTGTGGATAAAGAGCTCACCCAATTCGGTACCCAAAACGGTGGTTGGCGATACCCGGCTATCCGAACACCCGAGAAGCAAAGCCTTAGGTTGTTGGCCTTCCTTTATTTCTTGAAAATAGTCTTGATTTTCCCCCAAAACTGTTTTCACCCATTCTCGGTTGTTTGCGAAATATTTATCAACGTCAAGTTTGCACATTATTTCACATTGGTTTGAGTGGCATACGGCGTATATTTTTCCAAGACATCTTGCTCAATTGCCTTTTCAAATGCAGAGACAGCTGTGTTGTCATCGATGAAAACATGGTCTGCACCGACGGATTCCAAAATGGCCCACCTGTTCAGAACGTCTCTTACCGGGCCTTTGATTCCAGTCATACATACATCAGTCCCTATTTTTCTCCATGATATGATCCACTCGTTGAGCTCGTGCGCACCTGTACTGTCAATGTTAGGAACACTTTCCATATTCAGGACAATCATTTTGACCTTCTCTTTTTTCTCCAGGAGCCAAAGGTTCAATTTGTCTCTTATAAATTCTACGTTGGCAAAATAAATAGGGCCATCTATCCTGGCCATCAAGACATCTTCCTTTTGCTCAAGGTTTGAAAACCGGGTAATGTTTCTAAAAACATTTGTGCCCGGCACGCGTCCCAATTGTGCCATATGTGGTCTGGATGCACGATAGATCACTACCACGAGGGAAAGGACCATTCCGGAAATAATGCCGGTTTCTATTCCCATAGTCAAGGTGATCAAAAAGGTAGCGACCAGCATGGCAAAATCCGATTTGTCCTTGTGCCATAAATGCACAGGTTCCTTGAAGTCGATCAAACCTGATACGGCCACCAATACTACCGCTGCCAAGATTGCACTGGGTAGATTGTAAAACAAACCCGTAAAGAAGAGTAGCGTCAACACGATCAATATAGCACTGAAAATCGAGGACATCGTGGTTTTTGCGCCAGCATCGTTGTTAACAGCTGTTCTGGAAAAACCACCGGTAACAGGGTAACCCTTGAAGAAAGCAGCCCCAAAATTGGCCATACCCAAAGCGATCAATTCCTGATTGGAATTGAGCCTGTAATTTTTATGTTTTGCCTGAATGGTTTTCGCTACCGCAAAACTCTCGGCAAATCCGACAAGGGAAATGGTGAGCGCTATCGGCAACAAGGTTTTTAAGGTTTGTAAGTCAAAGGAAGGGGAAGAGAAGGAAGGTAATCCACCTGGAACATCCCCTACGATTTTTACGCCCTGTGCAGTCAGGTCAAATCCCCAAACCAACAAAATACCCAAAACCACCGCGACCAGGGGTGCCGGAAAACTTTTGTGGATTTTTTTGCCAAACTTGATGATAATGATCCCCAGAACACCAATTCCAAAAGTAATCCAATGGATGTCACCGATGTTTTGGTAGATGGCCACAATCATTTCCTGGACGTATTCAGTACTCGGAAGGTTGATGCGGAAAAGATGCTTGATCTGACTGAGACCAATGATGATCGCGGCTGCCGAAGTAAATCCACTTATCACGGGATGAGAAAGGAAGTTGACTACGAATCCAAGTCTGAGCACGCCCATTCCAAATTGGATCAATCCTACCAAAAATGCCAACGATAAGGCATACATCAAGTATTGTTCGGGCGAGGAAGCATTTAGACTAGCAATCCCTGCCGCAGTCAATAAGGAGACCATGGCTACTGGACCGACGGCCAACTGTCTGGAGGTCCCAAAGATCGCATATAAAATCAAGGGAACTGTGACTGCATAAAGCCCGTGAATGGGTTCTAGTCCAGCCAACATTGCATAAGCCATTCCTTGTGGGATCAGCATGATGCCCACCGTAAGACCAGCGGAAAGGTCTCCCTGCAAATCGGACTTTTTATAGCTGGGCAACCAATCTAAAATGGGTAGAAAGGTTTTGACTCTATTGAGAACTGTATTTTTCATATTTTTTTCGGCACTATGAAGTTAATGAAAATTAGAATAGCATTATCTGTATCCTAAATTCTGATACAAAATTGAAAAGATAAACGCGCTGTTGAAGTGATATTTGTTACAAATCCGCTTTCCATCCTAATAAATGGGAAACCAAGTCAGCGGCCATGGCCGCTTTGATTTTTTTGAAGTGTAATTTCCTTGGATCTGTTTTTCCTTCATTTGGGAATTTTCATTTTTGGAATCGGTCCTTAGTGACGGTTTACCGTGATGAAATCATTCCAAATAAAACTCCCTGTTACCAAATCTTTAACAATCCTTCACATGTTAATATTTAACATTTTTAGGAATTCAGGAAGGTGATTTTTGCTGCTGTTTTACAAACCAACCTATTTTATGAAACAGAATTTCACCTTTCTTTACCAAGTAAAATCAATGGCCAATTGGAAGGCTATCGTTTTTGCATTATGTATCATTTTTGTATTCCATGATGAAGGACTTGCACAAGCCACCAATTCCACCTTTAGCGGATTGGTTCTAGATGATGTTGGACAACCCTTGATCGGGGCATCGATCTTGGTCATAAACGAATCAACAGGATTTCAGACAGGAACGGTGACTTCCCAGGACGGACGTTTCAATTTACAGCAAATGCCATTGGGTAAACCCTATTCTCTCCAAGTGTCTTTTATCGGGTTTTCCACGCAAAGATTTACTGGATATGAATTGAATCTGGGGGATAGGATCAATGTGGAAATCAAGATGGAATCGAGCAATAGAGAACTCGAAGAAATAGTGATCACTGGAGAGGGATTTCAAAACCAAATCGAAAAATTGGGAGCTGTCACCTCCATTGATGCCAAGCAAATCAAAAATCTTCCCATCGAAGGAAGAAATTTCACCAACCTCACGGCATTATCGCCTTTGCAAGGTGGGGGAGGGCTCAACCTTGGCGGACAACGGGGGACTTCCACCAACGTCACTTTGGATGGGGTGAATGCAAGAAACCAACTTACAGCTGGTCAAATTGGACGTGGTCCCTACACCGTCTCCATTGAAGCGATCCGGGAATTTGAAGTTGCCACCAACTCCTATGATGTCACTCAGGGAAGGCAAGCTGGAGGCGCCTTGAATGCGGTCACCAAAGCAGGTACCAATACGATGGAAGGATCGGCTTTTGTATACCATAGAAATGATAATTTGGCCAGTCCAAACGACATCCGTGGAGTGAAGAGAGAAGTTACTTTCAACAATACGCAGTGGGGTTTCAGTCTTGGAGGCCCGATAATCAAGGATAAAGTTCATTTTTTCACGGTTTTTGATCGTCAGGATGCAGGAGATCCCGTGTTTATCGGCGATATCAGAGGCGAAGACGATGAGCGCAGGCTCAGGATCAGAAAAGATAGTTTGGATAAATTTGTGGACATTGCCCGAAGACTTTATGGGGTAAGCAATGACCAGCAAATCGGGGAATTTTCTCGGAAAACGGTCGCCAATACTATCTTTGCCAGGATAGATTGGCAGATCAACAATAGAAATAAATTGACGATCAGAAACAATTATACGGATTGGTCAAACCCTTTGAGTGTGAATGACAATACCGCCATCAATTTGTCAGAGGTTTATGGTGACTTTTCTTCCAAAGAAAACAGTCTTTTGGTCTCCTTGAGATCCATGGTGAATGCTTCCACCACCAATGAGCTCAAGGTCCAATTCCAACATGCCGAAAGGGCTTTCACTGCGAATACCCAATTGCCTTTTGCCAACATTCCGCGCGCCATTGTCAGGGTAGTTTCCCCTTTTCCGACAGCAGCCAATCCAAATGCTGTCCAGACCACCAATGTGCAAATCGGGGGGCAACGGTTCACTCCCGAGACCAACCTTGAAAGGCAGCTTCATTTTGTCAATACCACCTACATGCAAAGGGGTAAATTCAACATTACCTTGGGTACTGACAATATGGTGACCTATCTGGAAACCCTGCTCAGCAATGAACAAAACGGCAGGTTTTTCTACAATAGCCTTCAGGAATTCGAAAACAATACGCCTTTCCGATATGCAAGGGAAGTTCCTCTCAGGGGATTGCCAATCGTGAAGCAGACTGTGCTGGATTTGTCATTGTTCGGACAAGTGGAATTCAATCCACACAAGGATGTCAATACGGTTTTTGGGCTCAGGTATGACGCAACCCTCTTTATGAACGATGCGGCTTATAACGAAACGCTTTTCAATGAACTGGGAATCAACACAGCAGTGAAGCCAGCCGATTTCAGGAATCTTCAACCCCGTGCCCAGATGACCTGGAATATCAAGGGACAGGATAAGAACGTGATCAAATTTGGAGCAGGTTTGTTCTCTGCCCAGCCACATTATTATGCCCAAGTAAACAATATTCAGAATTCTGGAAAATTACTTGCCGCCATTGATGTTCAGGGAGATTTGGTTCCCGAGGCGGATTTTGTAGGGTACAGGAATGGTGTTCAAGCTCCGGGGATTCCCGAAGGTGCTTCCTTCATTTCCACCATCAATGCGATCAACCCGGATTTTAGGGTCCCCAATACCTTTAAAGCCAATTTGAGCTACAATAAATTCATGGGCAGCCGATTTAGGCTTGGTGCCAATGTGCTTTTCAGTCAGACCTTTAACAATTATGTTTATCTGGAAAGAAACTTGGTGGACAATCCCTATTTCAGGTTGGCCAATGAAGCAGATAGGGGAGTGTTTGTGCCCGCCAATACCATCGGAACCAATGGACAGACCAATTGGCTGAATTCAAGAAAATCTACCAATTTGGGTAGGGTGTTGGAATTGAATTCTACTGCAAAAGCTTATCAGTATGCCTTGATATTGGATGGAAGTGTCAAAATTGGGAAAGACGGTTATTTCACCGCATCCTACACCTACAACCAGGCGTTCGACAATTCTTCCTACAATTGTTGCGTGGCAAATACGTCCACCTTTCTTCCCGTAGTGGATGATTCGAGAAAGCTGAATTGGGGATACTCTGACAATCAATTCAAGAACAAATTGGTATTGAATGGCGCTTCACCGACCTGGAAAGGATTCGTGCTTGGTGCTTCATTGGTCGGGATAGGCGGTTCTAGGTATTCATTTTTGGTCGCCAACGGATCTTTGCAAGGGGACTTTCCTTTGAACAATGCCTTGGCTTATGTTTTTGATCCCAATGACCCCAACACACCCGAAAATGTACGTACCGGTATCAATGCTATTTTAGATGATCCCAACACTTCGGAAAGTACCAAAAAATACCTAAGGGACAGTTTTGGGAAAATTGCCAAAAGAAATGGTGGTGAAAACCCCTTTTTCTACACCATGGATTTGCGCTTGCTCAAGACCATCAAAACCTTCAAGTCGCAGTCACTCGAGCTATCAGGGGACATCTTCAACTTCATGAACTTGCTTGACAAGGAATGGGGTGTAAACAACAATCTGAACGGAGGAAGAAATCTCCAAAGCATCAGAGGTTTTGATCAAGCCACGCAGCGGTACAATTATAATGTAGAATCCGGTGTCGGCATCCTGCCCATCAACGGAACGCCTTGGAGAGTTCAGTTGGGATTGCGGTATTCTTTTTAAATCCCTAAAACAGAGAGCATCCTCTTTGAAAATATTATCCCAGGAAGACGACCATCTATGATGGTAAACTTTCTGGGATTTAAAAAATCATGATCCATGAATGAATGGGTAAGAATTGGCAATGAAAATCCCATGTTTTTAATCTTGGGGAAACCTGGGGGCACGATTGTTAATAGCAGGTTAAAGGGAGGTTAAGTTTTAGAGAAGTCCTAAAAAGAGTACTTAAAAACAAGAGAATTATGTCCAAATTTATACTGTATTCATAGGCGGAAATGGACCTGAAAAAGTACATATTGGAAGAGGTCAAACCTCAACACAGCAGCGCTGTCTTGGGACAACGAAGATTTCAAAAAGGGGAATACATCTACATGCCTCCGACAAAGCCCAATGAGGTCTTTCAAATGGTTTCGGGAGTAGTGAAGATCGGGAGTTACACGATCGATGGCGATGAAGTCTGTTATGATTTTCTTTTTCGGCAAGAGGTCTTTGGAAATTTAAGTTACTTGAATGGTCAGTTTTTTGAATTTGCAAAGGCGGTGACGGATTGTGAATTGACCACCTATGACCTCAGTTTCTACAAGAAAATTATCGTTCATGATCACCTCGTTTCGGAGTGGTTCAATAGGATGGTGGTGTCCAGGTGGTGCAAAGTGGAAACCAAACTGTTCAAGATTTGTACGCTTTCTCCAATGGATAGAATTCTTTCTCTTTTTCAGGAAATGGATCAGAAAATAGAAGATTCCAATGGGAAATTCATTCACCTGCCTTCTTTGATGACCGATTTGGAAATATCCCAACTGACCGGACTAACCCGACAGACCGTCGCCAAGCTATTGAAATCCTATCAAAGGGTTCATGGAATGCCTTTGTTCAAAACCAAAAAAATAAAGTCTTTAAACAATCAATCTTTGCAAAAATGATCAAAACCACAACATTGACAATCCTTTTGATAGGTTCTTGTCTGTTCAATTTTTCCCTAGCCCAAAATCAAAAAGCCAAGAAATTGAAGGTGGAAACCATCAATTTTGGTTCCTGCAACAAACATGACCTTCCGCAGCCTCTTTGGAATCCCATCCTTCGGGACAGCCCGGATGTATGGATATGGTTGGGGGACAATATCTATGGAGATACGCATGACATGGTGCTGTTGAAATCAAAATATGATGTCCAATCCAGTATTCCCGAGTATCAAAAGCTGAAGGAATCCTCCCATATCATCGGCGTTTGGGATGACCACGACTATGGAATCAATGACGGCGGTGTGCACTATATGCAGAAAAAAGAATCCCAAAAAATCATGTTGGATTTTTTGGGAGAGCCTTCGACAAGTCCAAGAAGGAATCAAGAAGGGGTATATGCTTCTTATGATTATGGGATTGGGGAAAATAAAATTAAAGTGATCCTTTTGGACACCCGATACCACCGAGATACGCTTTTGAAGGAAGATAAAATGTACATTCCCAATGAGGAAGGTTCTCTTCTTGGAGATGCGCAGTGGTCCTGGTTGGAAAATGAATTGAAGACAAGTGATGCAGCCGTCCACCTTATAGCCGGGGGCATCCAATTTATTCCTACGGAACACCCCTTCGAAAAGTGGGAAAATTTCCCCAAAGAGAGGCAAAGGCTATTGAATCTGATCGCCAGTTCAAAAACCAAAAACCCGGTTTTATTGAGTGGTGACAGGCACATCGCTGAAGTTTCTCTCCTAAAGGATGCTCGTTTTCCGGCAGGATTGTATGAAATCACTTCAAGTGGCTTGACACATACTTGGAAGGAATACCGAGAGGAATACAATCCCTACCGAGTCGGAAATATGATTGCAAACCTTCATTATGGAACCGTGAAATTCGATTGGGAGGAAAGAAATATGGTCTTTCAAATCAAGGGGGAAGAAGGTCAGGTTTATTTGGAACAAAAAATTCAAGTGCAATAAACACTCCTGAAATTCCTTGGTCTGACAAAAATGGAACGCTGAAGAGTATTTATCAGGAAAAATTTTAGGATACATGGAATCCTTCAACCCGTTTTATGCATTGCGAATGCCTTTCAATACTTTAATTGTCTGATAATTAGTCAGTTGTTGACTTTTGTTGACTTCACCATATCGGTGTCAGGAATTGGTCTCCCAATTGTCTGATTTTCTTTCAATTTCAATCCTATGTGGAAACCTATTGCATATTTCGGGTCCAATTGGGTTTTAAATCTTAAAAAAATAAAAAAGGAGCGGCCAATTATTGCCGCTCCTTTTTAATAAAAAATACCCAACCAAATAATCAAAAAAAGGGTTGAATCGCTGATTTCTAATTATCTTTTGGAAATTGCAGCAATTGATTTTTCAAGTTTATCCAGATCCTGGTCTAAGCTGATTTTGAATGCTTTCAGGTTTTGACCGTTGTCTACTCTGTAATTTAGGATTTGGTTATTTATCCTTGCGTTTTCTGCCTGTAAGTTGTCCAGCTGCTTTTCATACTCTTTTCGTACTTCCGTTTTTTGGTCTTTGGCCTTCACTTTCAATTCCGCAATTTTAAGCTCATTTTCATTGATTCTATTGTCCCATTTGGACTTAAGATCAAGGAATTCGCCAGAGTCCATACGGGCTGTTTCGAGATCTTGCTTTGCTTCTGCAACATCCATTTTTTCATCCGCTAAATTCTGTTCGGCCTTTTCGATTTTTTTCTCCGTGGAGTTCTCACAGCTGATCATTGTTCCCAATGCCACTGCACCTACGAATACCATTTTGAGGAAGTTTGCTTTCATAATTATTTTTTTTGGTATAATATTAATGTGTGTATCCTTGTCCCTGTTATTTGTATTTACCTTGTTCCAACTTATCATTCACCTCGTGGGTAAATTGGTTGAAATTGGTTTTGCTTTTTTCAATGACGCTTTCGGTGGTTGAAAGCAAATCATCTGCTTTCTCTTTCAAGATATCAGAGACAAAATTAGCCAGATCCTGTGCGCCAACAATGACTCTTTCTCTGATCTTGTTCTTCTTGTAAGGAATAAGCATTACGCCAACAGCAGCTCCAAGAAGTCCTAAGGTAATGATGGTCCCTAGCGACTTCCCATTGTTGATTGAGTATTTCATAGTGAATATATTTTAGGGTTGTAATAAAAAGATGTTGATTTTCAACATGACAAAGTTGAGAAAAGAAGTCACTCAAAAAGTTACAGTAAAGAGCGCTTTTTTTATATAATTCACTTGTTCTGGCTGCAGTTTTTAGCGACTTCATAGAACCAAAGCAAAAATCTTGGCTTTGGGCCAAAAAAGGTCGGCAACTCTCCAATATTCAAATGCTTTATTGAAGTTTAGGTCATTGAATTTTTGACCATAAATCCCTTTTCCTTGTTTAGAAGGGGGAAATTAACCTTTTGTACCCCCAATAAATACACAATAGCTCCAATCAACAAGATAAAAAATCCGATGTTGAAGATGTTCGAATACAGATATTCGTTTTCAACCACTCTGTGTGCTTGGTTCAATTGGGATGTGCTGTGGACAGCCATTAAGTTGAACACTTTGAGCATAATGATCAGGAAACCCAATTGTGAAATGAGGATCCCTGTTTTTTTCAGGATGTTCCTATTGAAACTGGGGAAAGCAAATTGATAAAAATATTTTGGTGAGGAAGCATTCGATTTCTCTTTTTGCACCTTCTGCTTTTTATCTGCGGAAGTAGAAAACTGATTCATCATTTTATAAAATTGGTTTTATTGTAATAGAACTGCAAAGTTCGAAAACAATAAAAAATTTACCTTACAACTTTTTAAGAATACATTACATAAATTACTGAAAAGAGAATACGAAATACATTATTGATCAACAAAGATGATTTTGCCTTTTTAAGATGTGATTTGTGTAAATTAGGGAGTATTTAGGCCTGAAACACAGATTCATATTGGAAACAAACAATCAAAAAAATCTTAATCCTATGAAAATAACCTACTTTGATGACAGTTCAAAAATGAGTGCATTTGCATCACTTATGGTTCTCAATGAGTTGAGAAAAAAGCAGTATTTGCTGATTGCTGCTGCGACTGGAGGGTCTCCCGAAGGCCTCTATCAAATGCTGGAGAAAAGATATCAATTCGATCCGGAATTATTTGAAAAACTCAGGGTTTTGAAACTCGATGAATGGGGAGGAATTCCAATGTCTGATCCAGGATCCTGTCATTCCTACCTCAACGAGAAGGTGTTGAAACCCCTTCATGTCAGCTCAGACCGGTATTTGGCTTTTGATTCAGCTGCACCGGATCCAGCGGAAGAATGCCGGCGGATCCAAGAGGAAATTGACCATACGGGACCAATTGATTGCTGTATTCTGGGTTTGGGCAAAAACGGACATATTGGTTTCAATGAGCCTGCTTCAATCTTGTATTCCGATTGCCATGTTGCAAAGCTAAGTGCCGAGACCATTGACCATCCCTTGGTTCAAGCGATGTCCCAAACCCCAAGTTTCGGAATGACTGTAGGAATGAAAGGGATTATGCAATCCAAAAAAATACTGTTGCTCATCACGGGAAGCGGAAAACAAGAGGCGATTAAAAAGCTTATGGAAAAGGAGATTTCCACCCAATTGCCGGCCTCATTTCTTTGGCTTCATGGAGATGTAGAATGTCTGATCGACAAAACGAGTTGCTAAAGAAAACATATTTTCGAGTGTTCTCACAAGCCTGTTTTTGCGTTAGTGAAAAGTTGTTTTCTCACCAACAAAAATTGGAATCGATAACGAATTGAATCTATCCCAACTTTTTGATTGGAAAATCGGGTCAATAGATGAAATAGGATTCTACAAAGAGGGCCCTCCAAGAAAACAAAAAAAATCCAGTGGTGATTACCACTGGATTTTTTCATTTACTTGACTAGCGCTTTTTCTCTTTGGACCTCCAGCATATCCACAGGTGGGGGAGAGTTATCGCCCAATAAGTGCTGGACGAAATAATCGCCCATTCTCCAGAAGAAATATTCTGTCATGTCGCCAAATCCATGTCGCTGCCCTGGCAGGATGATGAAATCGAAGCGTTTGTTGGCCTTGATGAGTGCATTTGCCATTCGGATTGTATTGGCCGGATGGACATTGTTGTCTACATCTCCAGTGACCAATAAGAGCTTTCCTTTAAGGTTTTTGGCCAAATCAGGGTTTTTCTCGATCTGATAGACAAAGGTAGTGTCTCCTTTAGGCGAAATCTGCTCTTTCACGCCGTGGTGCTTCTCCGACCACCAACGGTTATAGATGTTGTTTTCATGGTTTCCGGCACTGGACACCGCGACCTTAAAGAAGTCTGGATAAACCAACAAGGCCGCAGTGGACATGAATCCACCTCCGGAATGTCCGTGGATACCCACTCTTGACTTGTCGATAAAAGAATGCCTGTCAGCCAATTGCTCGACACCTGCTTTTTTGTCCGCCAATCCATAATCCCGAAGGTTTCCATACCCATAATTGTGGTAGTATTTAGACCTACCTGGATGTCCACCTCTGTTGCCCAAAGTCACGACTACAAAACCAAATTGTGCCAATCGATCAACACGATCCATCCCTCTGCCAAAGGCCTTGTTGACGGCTTCCGTTTGTGGTCCCGGATACACATATTGGATGATCGGGTAGGACTTGGTGGAGTCAAAATCAAAAGGTTTGTACATCACCCCATAAAGATCCGTGATTCCATCATCGGCCTTGAATTGGAAAGGCTCTGGAAATTTGTAGCCTGCGGCAAACAATGCGGATAAATCAGTCGCTTCCAAATCCATCACCTTGCGGCCATTGGCGTCATGCAAGACGGAAACGGGTGCGGTATTGACCCTGGAGGAATTGTTGACAAAATAACTTCCCTGATCGTTTAGGTTGGCGTCATGGTTGAAATTCCCGTTGTTGAGCAGCGTGACAGCACCACCGTCCAATCCGACACTGTAAAGATGGGTGTAGTAGGGGTCTTCTCCTTTTTCACGGCCATTGGCCACAAAAAATACTTTTCTGCCTTTTGTATCCACATTTTCAATGCCGTCCACATGAAAAGCACCGGTTGTCAGTTGCCTTTTAAGGCTGCCATCTGCTCCATAAAGGTACAAATGACCCCATCCATCCCTTTCTGACCAATGGATGATTTCTCTCCCGTCATTGATGATTTCTGGTTTTACGATTTCTATATAGGTGTTGCTTCTTTCTTCTACAACTACCTCTTTTTGATTTGTCGTCAGGTTCCATCTGCAGATGTCAATTTTTTTCAAGTCTCTGGAACTTAGAGAAAAGTAAAATGAATCCTTATTTCCCAACCATTTCACAGGCTTGAAGTCATCATCCCTTGCGTTTTTCGGCAAACTTTCTGACCAAAGACCCAAAGATTGGTCCTTGTAAGTGCCCACGGGCAGGACATTTAATTTCTCAGTTGTGAAAGAATAATGTGCAAGCTCTTGTACCGGCTGTTCTTTTTCTCCCGGCATGGCATATTTGTAGGTTTCCAAAGTGGGTCTGGGATTTCTGGAATTGTGCAATACCCATAGATCTTTTACTTTCCGGTTGTCGGTTCGCGAAAAAACAAACTGCTTTGCGTCTGGTCCCCATAGGATGCCGGCTCTTTTTCGTTTGTCCTTGTTTTTTTCTTCTTCCTCGTTGTCTTCTCCTCTTCCGCCACTGCCATAATCAAAATCCTTTTCCCCGTTTTCAGTAAGCTTGTGCTCCACGATGGTACTGTCTTTTTCATCTTTCACGGCTTTCAGGAAATTCTCCTTGTCCATCCAGTAGAGATTGTGGTTGCGTGCGAATACCACCTTGGAGGAATCCGGGGCAATGTTTGCCCAAGCCTGACGCTCTGGATCTTTAGCGGCATCCTTGATTTCGGTGAGTTGTCGATTGGACAGGTTGTATTGGAAAACAAAGGTCTTTTTTTCCAAGGAATCCTTGGCACTCTTGTTTTTTTCCTTGATTTCAGCCCAATCCTTTTTCAGGACCTCTTCAGTGCCTTTCACTTTAAACCTGATGGTGTTTTCATCTTCCATGAATTTCAAGTTTTCCAATTTCAGGTTTTGTCCATCAAATGGATCCTTGACGATCTTGGTGATTTCCATGGCCAGTTTATCCCTGTCAAACAATTGGGTTTTTGACTTTTGGACAGGATCTACCAAGTAATAAAATTTACCTTCTGGGGTTTCGTACTCATACCAGAATTTGTTTGATTTCTTTAGCCAATGTGGATCCACAGAGGTGGAGAAAATCATTTTTTTAAGCTTTTCGGGTGAAAATCTAGCGGCAAGCTCATAGTTGCCTTTTTCTACGTTTTCCTGTGCAAATCCCACCTGGAAAAGCAAAAGGAAACCCATAACTGTTAAATTTTTTTTCATATTCATGTCAATTTCAGACTTCGAAACTAAAACAATCATAGAATATTGGGGAACCATTGGTGTAAAAATCGCAAATTTAAGAGGGAGGCAAGTCACCTCCGGCAGGTGCTGCAATCCATGAAAAATCAATGGAAAAAAACCAATGGTATTCAACCTTAAGTATTCCGGAATTTTAACTACATGAAATTTGAATTAATGGATATTCTGGGCTATTTGAGAATCTTTCTTTTTACTTTTTTTGCCATGTCCACCAAAGCATGTGCTTTGGAAAGCAGTTTTGATTTCAGCCTTAACTTCTCTTCAATTTTGCGATCCAAGGCAATATTTAAGATTTGGAGGAGCTCCAGGGGAATCATGCTGTAAATTTCTCTTTGAAAGTGCCTGGAACTTAAAGTCAATGGGGATTCGCGCGTCACTATTTTTCCCAAGCCAAAAAGGTGACAGTTTTCGGTTTTTTCGACAAAGCCGTCCAAAACACCATTCATCAATTGGTGCCGCATTTTCACATTTTTTCCCAAATATTTAGGATTCTGCAGGAAAAAACGAAATGCTTAAGATGATGGGTTTGACGGTCTAAACTGTAAAAACCCACTACACCATAATCCCCATAATTGTCTTTTACTTGGATGATGGCTGAGGAATAATCACCGTCATTGATCAGCGCTTCCAGTTCGGCTGACCCAGATCTTATTTTGGTAAAATTATGTTGGTTCGTCCGTTCCAATAATTTCAAAATCCTTTCTTTTTGGTCTGTCAAATCCGTGATGAAATGAATCCTGATGTTGGAAGCTTTTAGGAATTCGATATTGCTATTGAAGGAGGTCATGGCGATGCCTTTTTCTTCAAGCAACTTGTACAGCTATAATCTTGAATCGGATTGATCATCTTTCCCTTTGAATGCAGGATGTTCTAGGATTTGTTCCGTAAAGTCGGGCAGGTGGATGTTAAGATTTGGATTGTAGAATTTTGCTTCTTCCAAATTCAGATGATTGTCGTCCAAAAACAAAACGTTGACATCCCGAAGCTGACATTGATGGATTACATTTTGGATAAGGACTCCTTTTGGTTGCCATTCGATGGCGGGGAAAACGAAATAATCCCAAATCCCAAATTCAGCCAGTTTTTCTTTGGCTTGCTCATAATCGTTTTTGGAAACAAGGCTGTTGAAAATCCCTCTTTCGGTGAGGGTTTTGACCAGATGTGTTTTTTTTCAATAGGGCTTACGCCTTCCTTTGAAAGCGTACCTTGCCAGAAGGTTTCATCTAGGTCCCAAATCACCAGTTTAATATTTTCCATTGCAATGTTATTTTACCTCAACAAAGACTTTGAAAAATCGCCTTTTTCGGATGCTAAAGAATTGAATTTTTACTTTACTCAATAAGCCGGTATTTAGGCAAAAGCTTCTTTGGGTCGATCGATGGTAACTATCTGTTTTGGGAGATAGTCAAAGACCCAATTGACCTAAATCATTAAAATTATACTGTGATAGGGTAAACAATCCGCTTAATCAAATTTACAGATTTGAAAAGCTATGAAAAATGAAATTTTTTTAAGGTATTGTTCCTTGTTTTTGGATCCTCGGAATTGATCGAATTGCTATTGACTCTTGCTATGGTGAAAAAAATTCAAAAAAATATGCTCTTCTGAAATGCGATTTTTCTAAAAAAATGAATGATCGAACCCGATAAATCTCAAACCAATTCTAAACACAAGGCTCCATGAAAATAATAGCATAAAGAATGCTTTTATTTTCATGGAGCCATAATCAAAGCCAATTCTCATCAATATGATTTTTGAGTTTTCCCTATTCTCGCGAAAGAATTTTAAAAAAGAGGTTTCCCTCCCCAAACAATCAATTTTTGCCTAATCGTCTTGGCGACGGGTCGATTCAATGTTTGAATGTGTGATCAAGGTATCCTCATAAAATTCAACCATTCCTGTGTCCAAGTCATGCATGGCCCCAATGATGGCAATTTTACCCTTTTCGATCATTTGCTCGAGGATATAACTTCTCTCGATGATGGCTTGAACCGATCTCTTTACGCTAATGGTCGCCACATTTTCTACAAAAACTGCATTGGAAGAATTCCTTTGGCTTTCGTCAAGCGTTTCTTTTTCCAGATATACAGCTGTTTGAAGCTTTGCAAGCAATTCGGTTAGGTTTCCCATTTCCACATGGTCACAAGCCCCTTTTACCGCTCCACATCGGGAATGTCCCAACACCACCAATAGTTTGGAGCCGGCGAGTTTACAGGCAAATTCCATACTCCCGATAATGTCGGTATTGACGATGTTACCGGCGATCCGGATGGAAAAAATATCTCCCAACCCTTGGTCAAAAATCAACTCAGCTGAAGTCCTGCTGTCTATGCAGCTCAGGATGGTGGCGAAGGGCCATTGTCCGTTTCTGGTCTGATTGGCTTGTTGAAGCAAATCTCGGTTGGCTTTGAGGTTGTTCATAAATCGCTCATTTCCTTCCTTCAAAATTTCCAAGGCTCTCTCTGGAGTTATACTCGATTGGTATTCTTTGTCGATTGCTTTCATCATTAAACTGATAGTACGTGAGTTTGATTTTCTATTTTATAAGCATCCCTAAAACCAATGAGGGTTACCGTAATGTTTTTGTCTTTTGCGCCTATGGCAATAAAATCCTTGATCAACTGCAAAACATCAAAGTCGATATAAACCGTTTTGGAGGCGTCAATAACAATTTTACTATTTTCTGGCAAATGTATGATGGTCTGTTTTATCGCTGCTTTGTTAAGAAAAGAGACTTCTTGTGCCAGTTCAATATATACAGTTTGCCCTTCCACATGATCTTCATTCTTGAAGAAATATGCCAATTTTAAATTGCCTTTCAAAATAAAAAAGACACTTACTACCAATCCGATTCCCACACCTTTCAATAAATCGGTGGCTACTACCGCCACAACTGTTACCAAAAAGGGGATAAATTGAAATTTTCCATTGTCCCACATGTGTTTGAATACGGTTGGACTAGCCAGTTTATAACCCACCATGATCAGCACAGCGGCAAGACTGGCCAGCGGAATCTTGTTCAGGATAAAAGGGATTGCCAATACTGCACCTGCCAGGAAAACACCATGGGTGATGGCGGCCACTTTTGTTCTTCCTCCTGATTTAACGTTGGCAGAAGTTCTTACGATGACAGATGTCATGGGTAGGCCTCCGATTAGTCCGCTCAGGATGTTTCCGATTCCCTGGGCTTTCAGTTCGGTATTCGTGTTGGTAAATCGTTTCAAGGGATCAATTTGATCGGCGGCTTCTATGCAAAGCAATGTTTCTATACTGGCCACTACGGCTATGGTTATCCCAATGATCCAAACATCAAGATTGCCGATTGCGGAAATGTCCGGAGTGGCAAATTGTCCAAGGAAATCATCCAAAGTAGCCGGGATCGGAAGATTGACCAAATGCTCCTGACTGATGTCAAAAGGAGATCCCGTTCTGATAAAAAATTCATTCATCAAAGTTCCGACCACCACGGCCACCAAAGCACCGGGAAGAAGTTTTAATTTTTGAAGGAAACCGATCTTATTGAAACTGATCAGGATCGCCATAGAAACCACCGTGACCATGATGGCCCCCATATGGGCAAAATTGACTGCATCTTTAATATCGGAAATCAAATGACTGGAGGTGCCGTTTTTGTCAATGAAGAAAAATTCTCCCTCGTGGATGACATCATAGCCGATCGCATGGGGAAGTTGGGTCAATATGATGATGATCCCAATGGCAGCCAACATTCCTTCGATTACATTGGAGGGGAAATAATTGGAGATGGTACCAGCTTTGGCATATCCAAGGGCAAGCTGGATAAAGCCGGCAATGATTATGGATACCAAGAGTGCTTCAAAAGACCCAAGGCCGATGATTGCCGCTAAGATGATTGCGGTAAGGCCAGCTGCTGGACCTGAAACACTTAAATTGGAATTGCTCAGAAAGCCTACGACTATACCTCCGATGACTCCCGAAATGATCCCCGAAAAAAGAGGGGCTCCACTGGCAAGCGCAATACCTAGACACAAGGGGAGGGCTATCAAAAATACAACTAGGCCTGCTAAAATGTCTGTTTTAAAATACTGGGAATTGAATTTCATTTATTTATAGTGCTGATTTGATCTTCAAAGATCCGAAAGAGCACCTTAAAATGGCCTTAAAAAGGATAAAGATTAACTTAAAGGCAGGGTGATCGTGAATTTATTTGATATCAAATCTTCATTGCTGTAGACGACTTCTCCTTGGTGCATTCTCAATATTTTCCGGATAAAAACCAAGCCCAAACCAAAGCCTCTTTTTCCTTGGCTGTTTTTCCCCCTGAAATAATGCTCATAGATATACTTTTTTTCGTCTTCATTGATTACCGGGCCCTTATTGATGAATTCAAGTTGCAAAAGTTTTGCCCGGGGAATGATGTTGATTTTAGCTTTGTAATCATCGCTGTATTGAATACAATTGATCATCAAGTTGGACAAAGCCGCTTTCAACAACCTTAAATTTGCCGGGACCGTTAGTTTTTGCTCGTCTTCAATGGTTTCGGCATACTCAATGGAAAAATGGAATTCGGGGTGAAGCACACCAAACTCCTCAGCCAAGTCAAAAATCAGTTCGTCCACCCTTATTTTGGTCAATTTTGGAATACTTCCCGATTCCGTTTTGGAAATCTCCATCAGGGAATTGATGATTTTGCTGAGGTTTTCGGTATCCTCTTTTTGGTTTTTTATGAGATATTTGATTTTCTCCAAATCGGATTCCTGTTCGATCCTTTCGAAATTTGAAACCAACACCGCAATGGGCGTTTTCAATTCATGGGAAATATGTTGGACTGCATTTTTTTGAAAGGAAAAAGCCTCGTTCATGCGTTGCATCAGTTCATTGAACCGCTGTCCCATGATGGCCACTTCATTCTTGCTTCCGGTGGTCACTATTGGATTGAATTTGACTTCAAAATTAAAATCCTTGATTTGTTTGGTTAGGGAGACGATAGGGTCTGTGATCTTTTTGGATAGATAATGTGACATCAGGATGATGATCACAGAGATGGCCATGAAAGTGAGCGAAAAAATAAACCGCAGGTAATCCAAGTAATGAAATCCTGCCAAATCGTGCGCCTTGCTGATCCCGTAATAGACCAAACCCTTACTTTCAACCTTGATTCCTAGGATTTCAAATTCCCCCTCTTTTAGCTCAACTTTGTCCACTTCCTGAGCCAATTCATTCAGAATGTTTTGGGTAAAGGTGATTTGTGACTGCTGGATACTGGAGTGGATCAGTTTTTGGTTAGCGTCAAAGATCAATATCTTTTCATTGTAATATTCGTCAATAGAAATACGGTCCATCGTACCGATCAGTTTTTCATCGATTTCCCTGATTTCTGTTAGGAAATTCAGCGTCGTGAGGATTTTGTCCTGTTGCTGCTGTTGAAATTCTTCCTTCCGGTAATCGTAAAACAACATGTAAATGAAAACCAAAGTGATGCCCACCAAAACAATGGTTACCACGGAGAAATTCCAGATTATTTTTTTCCTGATGTTCATTTAACCCGTTTTATGCATTACGAACTCCATTTAATATTTTAATTTACTGATAATCAATTAGGTGTTGACTATTTTTGACTTCACCCTATTGGTGTTAGGAATTGTTCTCCCAGTAGTCTGATTTTCTTTCAGTTTCATTCCCATTTGGAAACCTATTGCATATTTCGGGTTTAATCATCCCGCTATGGTTCCGGTGTTGTCTTCAAAAAAGTAACCAAAGCCTATTTTGGTTTTGATCGAGTTTTGCCCAAAGGGTTTGTCAACTTTCTTCCGCAAAAAGTTGATGTACACCTCGATGGTGTTGGAGTTGGCATCAAATGAGGTTCCCCAAATCTCGGAGATCAGGGATTTTTTGGCCACCAATTCCCCTCTGGAAAGCACCAGCCGCAAAAGGATTTGGTATTCTCTTGGCGTGAGTTGGATCTCAATCCCCTGACGAGTCACTTTTTTGATTTCTGTTTGGATTATCAAATCTCCCATGATGATGGTTTGGGAGACCTTAGCGGCATTTATATTCGTGCTTCTTCTCTTGATCAGGGAATTGATTTTTAAGACCAATTCCTTCATAAAAAATGGCTTTGTCAGATAATCGTCTGCACCGGATTCGTATCCCAAGACCTTGTCTTCGATTTCATCAAAGGCAGTCAGCATCAACACAGGTGTTTCCTTGTTGTATTTTCTGAATTCTTGGCACAAATCATATCCGTTTTTATAGGGCAGATTGATGTCTAACAAGACGCAGTCATAATTTGATTTGCGGAGCATTTTGGACGCCAGCAACCCGTCAAAGACCGTTTCTACCTTCATCTGTTCCTCCATCAAAGCATCCTTGATATTCCTGTTCAATGCAGGGTCGTCTTCTACGAGCAAAATCCTTTTCAAGTCCTGATTCCAGTGGGTGAATTGTAAAGTTAACATTTAATTTCTGTATGCTTGGTATTTGAAAATGATCTCCTGCAGCCCGGGAACTCTCGGGAGGTTTTCGTCACCAGGAAATAGATCAACCAAAAAGGTTTGAACATTCTTAAATGGAAAAAGGAATAAGTCAGTCATTTTCGTTACCTTAAAATATTGAAAAACAATATTTTAATTCCTTTTGGCGCCGTTGAGGAGGTGATTTTTTTTCTCACTTTTGAAGATTTAAAAAAAAATGAAAGCCTGGCTTATCCAAAATATTTCGGATCTAGCACTAGAAACAAAGCCTTTGCATCTGGTGGATATTCCTTTGCCTGTTCCAAAGAAAAATCAGATACTGATTAAAGTGCGTTGCTGTGGGGTTTGTCATACGGAATTGGATGAAATTGAGGGAAGAACGCCACCTGCCTATTTCCCGGTGGTTCCGGGTCATCAAGTCGTGGGAATAGTTGAAGCGTGTGGGGTAGAGACCTTTCGATTCCAAAAAGGAGATCGGGTGGGTGTCGCATGGATATTTTCCGCTTGTGGACAGTGTGAATTTTGCTTGTCGGGATTGGAAAATCTGTGTCCTGATTTTAGGGCCACAGGAAGGGATGCCAATGGGGGATATGCGGAATATATGGTGATTGATGCGTCTTATGCTTTCAAAATCCCAAGTGATTTTTCAGACCTTGAAACGGCCCCTCTTTTGTGTGCGGGTGCGATTGGGTACAGGGCATTGATGCTTGCAGGACTTTTGGATGGGCAGATACTTGGGCTATCTGGTTTTGGAGCATCTGCGCATCTGGTTTTGAAGATGGCAAGATACCTCTATCCCGAATCCAAAATATTTGTTTTTGCCAGGAATCTCCATGAGCGACAATTTGCACTTCAACTTGGTGCAAATTGGGCTGGGGACCATTCCGAAGTTCCGCCAAATAAGCTCAACGCAATCATCGATACCACTCCGGTTTGGAATACGATAGTACAGGCATTGTTTCACCTAAAACCTGGTGGAGGACTGGTCATCAATGCGATCAGGAAGGAGTCGACTGACCAGCGGGCACTCTTACAGATCCGCTACCAGGATCACTTGTGGATGGAGAAGAATATCAAAACCGTAGCAAACATCACAAGATCGGACGTTGAAAATTTTCTGGCTCTGGCGGCATCGATCCCCATCAAGCCTGTGGTGGAGACTTACCCTTTTGAAAAAGCCAATGAAGCTATCATGGATTTGAAACATAAGCACGTGAAAGGTGCTAAAGTGATTGTTTTCCCAATAGAGGACTAAAATTAAAAAGCATATTTTACCTGCGTTGGCCAATTCCCTTGTTTTTGCGCACAATTGTTAAATAATCCCATTTTCAAACCGAAAAAAAGAACGGATGTGTTTCTCTGCTGAAGCAAGTTTTGGAGCCAGTATTGTCCTTGGAAGTATCGGTGCAATAGCGGTATCAAAGGTGAAAACACGTTCTCAATTTGCATTTGCTGCTATTCCCTTGATGTTTGCCTTTCAGCAATTGTCAGAAGGGATTTTATGGATAGCATTGTCAGCACCAAGCCATAGTTCTTGGAGCCATTGGTCCGCCTTGATTTTTCTTGGATTTGCACAGGTGGTATGGCCGGTTTGGATTCCGGTTTCAATTTTTCTACTTGAAACAAATAGGTTGAAAAAAATGGTGCTCGGTGGATTTATGGCAATGGGTTTCACCGTTGCCCTTTATTTATTGTATAGTATCCAGGAATATGGTTTCTCGGCGGAGATTAGGGGGGATCACATCAAATATACACTGGACTTTTCCAAGTCACTGGTGACTTGGAGTGCTGTTTTTTACTTCATCCCCATCGTGTTCAGTCCATTTGTTTCCAGTACCAAGGGGATGCCATTACTGGGTCTGGCAAACCTATTTTCTTTTTTGCTAGCCGAATTGTATTTCGAAGACCACTTGATTTCGGTTTGGTGTTTTTTTGCGGCGCTACTGAGTGTGATGGTTCTGGGTGTGATCATAAAGATGAATGCAAAAAAAAATAGACCGGAAGGATAAAGTTCCGGTCTATTTCTCAAGTTCATAAAACAATGTCTCAAAAAAGCAGACATTTTATTTTATCATTTCTCTCCCTACCTTTTTGAAGAATTGTTGTGTGCAGGTTTTGGTCTGGAATGGCCAGCATTTCCTCGGCCTTGTTGCTTTGGAGCCTTCACCGGATTGTGATCCATCAAAGGGAAAGGATGGTCCTCAATAACAGGGATTTTTTTGGCGATCAATTTTTCGGTGTCCTTGAGATAGGCTTTTTCTTCCGCATCACAGAAAGATATGGCCGTACCTTTTGCACCAGCTCTTCCTGTCCTTCCGATCCTGTGTACATAGGTCTCTGCGATATTGGAAAGCTCATAATTGATGACATATTCCAATTCATCCACGTCAATTCCCCTAGCGGCAATATCCGTAGCCACCAATACACGCGTGGTTTGGTCCTTGAAATTGGTCAAAGCGCGTTGTCTTGCGTTTTGGGATTTGTTTCCGTGAATCGCTTCAGTTTTGATGTTGTGGCTGACAAGCATTTTCACCACTTTATCAGCACCATGTTTTGTGCGGGTAAAGACGAGCGCGGTTTTGATTTTTTTGTCCTTGAGCAATTCGACCAACAAGGCGTTTTTGTTTCCTTTGTCTACAAAATAAACGCATTGGTTGATGATGTCAACAGTGGAGGATACCGGTGTAACCGAAACTTCCAAAGGATTGTCCAGAATGGTATTGGCAAGTTTGATGATCTCTGGTGGCATGGTGGCCGAAAAGAAAAGCGATTGTCTCTTTTTGGGTAGCACGGCCAATAATTTTTTGACATCATGGATAAATCCCATGTCCAGCATCCTGTCAGCTTCATCAAGTACAAAAATCTCCACCTCACGAAGGGAGACATATCCTTGATTCATCAAGTCCAAAAGTCTTCCAGGTGTAGCGATTAAAATATCTACGCCTGCATTCAGCTTTGCGACTTGTGGGTTTTGGTTTACGCCACCGAATATCACCATCGAGGTCAATCCAGTGTGTCTTCCGTAGGCTTTGAAACTTTCGTCAATCTGTATGGCCAATTCCCGGGTAGGAGTGACGATGAGGCTTCTTATTTTTCTTTTTTTGTTGAATGTTTTGTTGTTGGCCAAGCGCTGAAGGATTGGGATGGCAAAAGCTGCCGTTTTTCCCGTGCCTGTTTGGGCACAGCCCAAAAGGTCATTCCCTTCCAAAACGATGGGTATGGATTGCGCCTGAATCGGGGTAGGAGTAGTATAACCTTCCTCTTGAAGGGCCTTTAAAATAGGTTCAATGATGTTTAATGATTGGAATTGCATATATGATAACAAGTGTGAAATAAGATTTTGTACCGAATCCAAACAAAAGCAATCGGTAATTTCCTGCAAGTTAAGACAATTATACTTGGAATCCTTTTTTCGGTGGCGATGCCGAATCCTAGGTAAAAGCATTCATGGCCAATACGACTTTGGGAATACAGGTGATAATTGGGTTGGGGGAAGACTTCCTTGTTTTTGAAAATCATTCAAAAACGAGGAAGTCCATCACCTTTGCCAGTGAATGAGATTGATCTCTAGGGGAACCGTCAATCCCTCCAAGTTGGGGATGATTCGGGCCGTAAAGTCGTCTGCCGGTCTCGATGTGATGACCTCTGCCTGGTAATACAGCCCTTCCGACTCTGGATTCTTGGAGTTTGGTTCCATTTTTATCCTTTTGGGCGCACTCCCATCGATTCCATCGGCAAAGAGTTCCAGCATGATTTCATAGGGTTTTATTTCACCCAGATAGACCTCCGCCTTAAAGAAATATCCATTTTGAATGCCGGAAGTCTCTACAATTCCAAATTTCAGCTGGTGCCATTTTTCCTCAAGTTCCAATTTTTGCTGGATCAGTTTGATTCCCAATTTCCCATTATCGGCTGCTCGTCTCAAATATTTTTCAGCTGCGGGCAAGTAATATTTCCCGGTATATTCTCGGACGGTTCGATTTGCCGAAAATCTCGGGGTCAGTTTTGCCATGCTGTTCCGCATTCGTTTGATCCATGCCGTCGGTATACCATTTGGGTCACGGTTGTAAAATGTCGGTACCACTTCCTTTTCAAGGAGATCATAAAGTTCTTCCGCTGCTTTTATATCCCAGATAGGGTCATCCCCATGATCCATCTCATCGCCTATTGCCCAACCCACATCCGGTGAGTATGCTTCCGCCCACCAGCCATCCAGTGAGGATATGTTGATGCCGCCATTGACCAATACTTTCATTCCGCTTGTTCCGGAGGCTTCCCAAGGCCGTTTTGGGGTATTGATCCAAACATCCACACCGCGGACCAGATTTTCGGTCAAGGACATGTCATAATCATCCAAAAAGACAACATGGTGATGCAAGTTGTTTTGGTTGATGAATTGGATCCATTTTCGGATCAATGCCTTTCCGACTTCGTCAAAGGGGGCTGCCTTCCCCGCCAAAACCAGTTGAACGGGATGTGTGGGGTGGGTGAGGATCCTGATCAACCTTTCCGGGTCGTGTAAAAGCAAGTTTGGTCTTTTGTAGGGGACAAAACGTCGGGCAAAACCCAAAGTCAAGGTGTTGGGATTGAAAACCTGTCTGGCAATCTCAAGCATCTCCGTCGACCTACCGGAAATGCTCAACTGCCGTTCAAATTGATTGCGGGTAAAATTGACGAGATTGCTGCGGGATGAATTGCGCATTTGCCAAAGCGTCTCATCCGAAACGGCCACCATCTGCTCCTCCAAATTCCCAAGATTTCCTCGCCATCGGTCTTTTCCACAAGTTTGGGTCCAGATTTTATCCGAAATCTCAGAATCCCAGCTTGGCATGTGCACCCCATTGGTGACATGTCCAATCGGGACCTCTTCCACCGGCCATCGGGGGAAAAGATTCATAAACAGTTTTTTGCTTACCTTTTCGTGTAAACTGCTCACCCCATTGATGGCTCCACAACCACGGATGGCCAAGTAAGCCATCTTGAAATCCTCTGTTTGATCCTTTGGGTCCCATCTTCCGAGGGCCATCAATTCATCGAAATCAATGGACAGTTCTTCCTGCGAATAGGACCCTAACATTTGTTGCATCAATGAGGGTTTGAAATGGTCAAAACCAGCTGGGACAGCGGTGTGGGTCGTAAATAGGTTTCCCGATCTCGTTACCATCAATGCCTCCTTAAAGGAAGTGCCTGTTTCCTTCATGTAATCATTGGCGCGCTCCAAAACCAGAAATGCAGCATGCCCTTCATTCATGTGACAAACCTCTGGTTTTATCCCCAATGCTCGGAGCAATCTCCAGCCACCAATCCCCAGAATCAGTTCCTGTTTCATCCGAAGGTCAGCCCCTCCTCCATAAAGTTCATTGGTGATTCCTCGATGGACGGGAAGGTTGGCGGCATCGTTGCTGTCCAAGAGAAAAAGCTTCACCCTTCCTGCCTGAACCTGCCAAGTTCTCAGCCAAACAGGATATCCGGCTATTGAGATCTTCAATCTCAGCCATTCGCCGTTTGGCAATCTCAAGGGGGTGATGGGCAACTGTCCAGGGTCATTGTAGGGATAGCGTTCCAACTGATTGCCATTTTTGTCGATTTCTTGATGGAAATAGCCTTGTTGATAAAAAAGTCCGATCGCCACTACGGGAACACCCAAATCACTTGCTGATTTAAGTTGGTCACCGGCTACATTTCCCAAGCCTCCTACATAAATCGGAAGCGCATCGCTAAGCATAAATTCCATGCTGAAGTAAGCAACAGCAGTAAGTTTGACATCTGGGAATTTTTTATGGAACCAAGCAGGGAGGGTATTGGCCTGTTCCTTTGCTTGTAAAATTGAATCCAGGTTTTCGCGAAAACCGGGGTCAGACAACAATTGCTCAACCCTATCCCGTGAAACTGTCTGTAAAACCACCCAGGGGTTATTGGTAAGTTCCCAAAGGTCTGGATCAAGCTGTTGCCATAATTTATCCGCTGTATGGTTCCATGACCACCTCATGTCAAGGGCAAGTGCCGCCAGGGAATTGATTCCTTCGATAGTGGATGGTAAAAAACCATACAATTGATTGGTGCTAAAAGTTTGTTCGCTCATCGGATTGGTTTTAGATAAAACAGAAGATTTTTTTCCTCTTCTGTTTGGTGTTGTTTTCAAAGAAAAAATCTAGTCAATGCCAATGATTTGGCATCAAAAATAGCGGTATTGGAGGCTCCCAATTCATTGTCACCATCAAGTGGATACTATAAAGTGATTTTGGGCATTCTGAAATCAACTCAAAAACACCTTGAGTCAAATTTTACTGAAGTGATTTTAATCGATTGGGAGAGCGATTTCTTCATTTCTATTTTTCAAATTCTATATTCTCTAAGTTTAGATTTTTTATGATTACAATTAATATTGAAATAGTTATAAAAATACTACTTTAATATTTAATAGGTAATCAAAATATGAAATAAAATTTATTTTCTGTCAATTGATATGGAATGGTGGTGATTTTTATAAGAAAAAACATGAAAATATTTTTTAAATCATTTTAAGGATAGCCGTTAAAATTTTATTTTGGTTATATTGCTTCAATTCAAAAAGTAATATTCAATCGGATAATATTGTGCCTTTGAATTTGAGTAATCAGTTAATACCAATGCTGTTGGGTGAATTTAAGAATTGAATATTGATCTGGGGGTTACATTTTTTGATCAAAAATAAATGAATATACAATTTTCGTTTCTGCCCAATGGAGGTAAATCAAATCGTGCTGCAATCGGTTTGACCCTATTGCTTTGCATAATTTTAATTTGTGGCTTATTGATAGGGAAAGCGTGGGCCAATGCGCCCTACACTACACTACTCCAGCATCCGATGACGCTCTTGGAGTCCCCCTTGTATACGGGGATTTTTTTTCGGATTGGTTGGTTCTTTTGGTCTGTGTCGATAACAATATGTTTTTTTGTATCCAAGGTTCTTTCCAGTCGGGCAGGAAGAGCCAGGATGAGTCGGTTTTTATTTGTGTCCGGTATGTTAACATTGATTTTTTTCCTGGATGATGTGTTTCTTATCCATGAACAAGTAGCAGCCTTTCTCGGTATTTTCAGGATATTCATTCTTCCAGGTTATGGGGCATTTTTGATGTTGTACCTTACCGCCTATCATTCGTTGATTCGTAGGACCGATTATAGCCTATTGGGCATCTCTATGTTTTTCTTTGCTGTTTCTTTGACGATTGATTTGATGCAGTTGGGATTTTTTGATCCAGTGCTTTTTGGAATGGTGGCAAAAATGATAGGCATTGTGAGTTGGATGGTTTATTTTTTTCGATTGGCGAAAAATGCGCTACTTACCCCCACTATCCCAATAGCGAATAAAAGGGATGGTGTTTCCAACGAAATACCACACTATCATTATAATTGAGGGGCCACTGGCCTTCATTTTATCCTCTTCAAAACGTGTTTCTTCAAGAATTGGAGGGTAAACCCGAACTATTCATTAGGATTTTTAAGGGTAGGGAAACGGCAAGAAAACCAGACTATTGGGAGAGTAAGTCGTCTAACCAATATGCTGAAATCAAAAAACAGAAAACACAGGAAGGTTATTGTGCAATTGCCGGCTGGAATGGAATTGTTGATCCATAAGCCGGGGTGAAATCAATTTTCTGGAAGTATTCAATCTTTGAATTCAATGATTCTTCTCCAATATCGGGGAAGTTCCAGGAGTTTCTCCTTTACAAAATCATCAAGATTGTCCGGATTTGAATTTTCGTAATCTATCTGGATATGAAGCAGTTGTGGTTCAGTGATGGGTTTTCCAATTTGCGATACTATATAGACATATGCCTGGCTCGCAAAATGATTTTCCACGAGGCTTCTGCTCAAATCCATGGCGAAATAATTGTATATTTTTCCAATATGACTGACAGGGTTTTTTCCTGAGGCAGCCTCAAGGCTCATGGGGCGATAGGGGCTGATCAATCCGTTGATGCGGTTGCCTCTGCCCACCTGCCCATCGTCTCCACTTTCCGCACTCGTCCCCGATACGGTCAGGTAAATGCTTTCCCGTTCATAATCATCGGCAGTATTGATGTCTATCGAGCATTGGCCCAGATTCAGCGTTTCCTTCAGGTAGGTTTTTACCTTTTCGATTTTTGAAATGTAATCCGATAAATCAGAAATATGTCGGTCGACCATTGCGATGGCGACAGTGAATAGTTGTTCACTTTGATTTTTGACGCCCATGACCTTTATGTCTTCTCCAATAAATGGAAATTTCATCTTTGTTAGGGGATGGTTCAATAAGCGCTCAATTTTCAGGATGTTGTTTTCCAAAAATGAAAGTGGATAGTAGCCGACTCCAAACGAGGTGTCATTGGCCAATGGGATTTCGCCTTTCCCAAACCTGTTGAACAACTCGACCAATTCAATACTTCCCTTTCTGATCTTTGAAATGATTTGGATGTCGGTTTCCACATTGAGATTCCTGATGTTTTTCGCGAGCCACTGCTTGGCGGTTTGGATGGCAATTTCTTCCACGGGAACAGATTTATCCTGTGCCTGATGGGTGGCCCGGCCGGCGATGATCAGAGAGATGGGTTGAAGGATTTTCCCACCATTAAATATAGGTTCGGATTGACCGCCGATCAGAAGGGCCTTGTCCACATTGTGGTGTTGAATACTTCCGAATTCAGTCAAGTAAAAGCGGCAAAGTGCTCTTGAGATTTGTTCGGTGATTTGATCACAAATGGTGTCAGGATGACCCAATCCTTTGGTTTCGGCCACCTCAAAGCTTTTTGAATAAAAATTCTCTCTGGAAATCAGGATGGCCATCGTATTTTCTTTAATTGACTTAGGGGAAGTTAATTTTTATTGGTTATTTCTGGATGCCTTATTACTCCTCCTGTATTTCCTGTTTGTTGGGCAAAAAACAATGTCACCAAACAAACCGCCAGGGTTACGATAGAAATCATTCTTGAAAAGGATTTCTTCTTCCAATTGGCCCACACTCCCAGAAGAGATACCGCACCTAGGCCGTAGGAAAATAAGCTGAAAGTTTCGGCAGCTTCTTCATGGATTTTAATGGATTCCTCATTTATCCCAGGCATCTCCTCCACTATTTCCTCGGCACCCTCTCCGGTTTGGAAGGCGGGAATGGTGCTCAGTGCACCCAAAACAAAAAGCAAATATGCAGTCCGCTGGACTATTTCAGAACGGACGACCAATCCACCAATCAAAACCAAAAGGCCTACTATCGGTATAATTATCGGTAAATGATTGAAAACGAGATGCAAATGGGCTTGGTTCATATTCTTAAATTTACAAAATAACCATTGATTATTGACAGGTTTAATGAATCCAATTGCTGAGATCCATTATACAAAAATAGAAGTTAAAACCTGCAGAATATTTAAGATAGTCTTAATATTGTCTTAAAAAAACTTGAAATAAGAATTGAAGAATTTGGGGATTGAGGTTGAATTTAAAATTTTTAATGCACCATTTAGTCACTCTATCTTGATATCATATTTGTGCAAAAGTCCTTCGATTCCTAGAAGGGAGAATTTTGCTTTTTTAATGGTGTTTCTTTCTGGATCGATGCTGTAATTTGACGCGGTGGTGAAGTCCACTTCTTTCAAAATTGTATTGTTAAAAATGGCATTTGTCAAATCCGTTTCGGAGAAGGAGGATTTTGACAGATCGCTTTCAAAAAAATCCACATGCCGCATGGAGCATTTTATAAATTGGGTTTTTGGTAATTTTTTTCTGGAAAAGGAACAATAATCCAACGAGCAATCTTCGAACTTTACCTCAAAAAGGAAATCCAAACATTTACTGAAATTCACGCCCAATATCTTACAATCCTTGAAGGATACATTGTTCATTTGACAATGAGGGAGTTTGCACAGTGAAAAGTTGCAGTTTGTAAAGGTACAATCCATGAACTTTGAGGATAGAAAAATCCCATTCGAAAAATCGCAATTCTTAAATAAACAGTTTTCGAATTCCCTGTTTTTGGTTTCCATTTCGGCGAAGGCCAAATTGACAAATGTGTGATCTTCGTAGATTAGTTTTTCCATTTATTTTTTCCAGAATTCATCCATCGGGTTTTCCTCGAAAGCAGTCTCAGTATGGTTTTCAATGAGAGCTTTCATTTGTTCTTCAGTGGCAGATTGCTGAATGACATTGAACAGTTCTCGCTCTTCAAAACGGATATGCTTTTCCAATTCTTCTTCGATCAAACTTAAGGACTTTTCGATTTCCTTCTCCTTGTGAAACAATCTGGCAAGTCTACGGTGTTCCCCGATCGCTTTTTTGACCAACTGATGTTCCAATCCTAGTATGGGGAAGAGGAAATCTTCCTCAATCTTGAAATGGGGTTGAAGATAATTCAAAAAAAACCAATCTGCATAGGACTTTATTCTAATTACCGGAATCTCAAGGGAAAATCCCTTTCTGATTTTCCAGCACAACAAAAGGCTGTGGTGGTGCTCCCTGCTTAAGGGTTGGAGTTCGATATTCCTTTTAAGTGGCTTTTTGTCAGTCATGATGTTTAACCCGTTTTATATACTGAGAATGCTGCTCAATACTGTATTTATCTCATAATTAGTCAGTTGTTGACTTTTGTTGACTTCACCATATCAATGTCAGGAATTATTATCCCAATTGTCTGATTTTCTTGCAGTTTCAACCTTCTTAGGAAGCCTAGTGCATATTTCTGGCTTAAATTAATCTTGAGTTTTCAAAATTTTCGCAAAATCAATTTTTTCAAGCCAAAGACTGACTCCTTGATGTTCCTTGACAGGTATGCGATTATAAAACAAGAAATGATCACTCTGAAGGCAACTTTTGGTTTCTCTCCTTAGCGTCATTTCTTATTTTTATTTGAAACCCACGGCGGATTATCCGTTCAATTCTTTTTCCATTGCGATGGATTTGGGAAATAAAATATTGTTTTCCAAATGGATGTGGAGGTGCAAATCCTCTTCAAATTCCCTGAGCAAAGCATATGTCACTTGATAAGTACCGCATCCATCTTTTGGAGGGGTAAAATCATTGCTCAGCGCAGCGATTTTCCTGAAGCGGTCACCTTCCACTTCATGTTCATGCATCATCATTTGAACCGGATTGTCAACTTTTCCGAAATGGGGTTTTTCCAGCTTAGAATTGCTTTGTTTGGCCTGCATCATTTTTCGTACGAAAGGGAACAAAATGAATTCTTCTTTTTTCATGTGTGCGGTCAATTCGCCGCCTGAATGTTTAAACTCCTCGGCTATTTCGAACAATTCAGGATGGACCTTTCCATGTACTTGACAGAGTTTCTCCAAATATTGGTTCAAAATGGGAATTTGGGTCGAGACATAACTGTGGTGCTTTTTCTCGATGTAATCCGCCAATAGATCCAGTGGCCATGATTTGTAATTCTCGTTTTCTTCTTTTCCCAATTCTTGCAAAGCCTCAATTTCGCGGATTACCACAGCCGGATCTACGTTTTGACTCTCGCTGGCTTCCTGAATGCTTCGGTTGCCTTTACAACAAAAATCAATATTGTGATTCTTAAAAACTTGAGCGGTTCTGTAATCCGCTGCTACCATTTCTCCGATTGTTTTTAACTGTACTGTTGTCATATTTTTATGTGTTTTTTTATGAATATTTTTGTGAATTCCAATGAAATAAATTCATGATTAAATCATCAGAATAGTCTTCACTTGAAGAAAAGAGGCTATTCTGATTTTGAGAATTGAAAATTCCCCCAGTATTTTGACGTCCTGTTTTGGGTTGTTTTGCTGTAAATTCTCTTGATTAAATGATTAAGGTATAATAAGACTCTAATATCCTTTATTTGAATAATTTTTTTTAACGCTTCAGGAAGGTAAGCCCATCGTGCAGTCCAGTGGCAAAACCCAAGAGGCTGGTTGTCTCCATCATGGCTTTCAAATCCGTCCTGATCTTTGAAAATTGTTCATGTAGGGGACAAGGGAAACTTGAATTGCATTGACTCAATCCCAATCCGCATTCCACGAAAATGTGATCCCCATCTATCGCATTTACGATTTGGATTAATTTCAATGAATCCATTTTCTCTCTTTCAATCAGAAAACCTCCCATTTGTCCTCTCACGGATATGATGATTCCTGCGTGAACAAGTTTTTGGAGAATCTTGGCCGTAAATGCCTCAGGTGAATCTATTTCCTTTGCGATGTCTTTGAGGCTTACACGATTTTCATTTATCGATTGCAAGGCAATGTAAAGCGTTGACTTGATACCGTATTGACAAGTTTTTGAAAACATTTCTCTTTAGTTTTCTCAAATGTAAGCATAAATATTTAATCGGACGTTTTTATCCGATTAAATATTTATGCTAAAATCAGTAAATGTTATAAGCTTTTTGAAAATCCTTGTAAGAAATGAATTTCAATTGCTCCTTATTTTTGCTCATCAAAAAACCCGAATTCTCAGCAGAACTCGGATAGAATCTGCCAAATCAAAAAGTGAAAGAGTAGGTTTTTTTATTTTTGGAATATAATTAGATTGCATTAAGGATTGTGTGCCATAGATTAACAAACTAAAAAAGGAAAATATGAATAATATGTTCAAAGGATTGATTGCAGGTTACGGTGCCTATAAGTTGGGTGGAGGATGTTTTGGAACCATTTTGGTTTTTGTCATCATTTACTTTTTGCTTGGCCAGTGCAGCTAAAGTTTAGCTGAGGCAATTGGGGTTGCCTTTTAATTCAACCAGGTCTTGTGAAAAAATTTTTTTAAACTCTAATTTTCCAAGGTTTTTTGTCCGAAAATCAACGGCTATACTCGAATTCATACCGAAGTATCCAAAAATACCTTTCTGTTAAATCCGAAATATGCATTCCGTTTCCAAATGGGATTAAAATTGCAAGAAAATCAGACTATCTGGAGACCAATTTCTGACGCCAAATACGGTGAAGTCAAAAACAGTCAGCATCTATTGAATTATTGGTAAAATACAATCTTGATTTGAGTTCGTAATGCATAAAATGGGCTAAAATATCGAAAAAGTGCTCTTGAATATGAGGAAGCAACACAAACTTAAATTTTGTAGAATTCTATGACGGCCTCCAAAAATCTGTTTTTTTCCTTAAGGCAAAATGACCAATGGTGTTTCCCCAGCATAAACGAGTTCATTGATCATAAACTTCCGAAAAAGCTGATCTGTCCATTCTCTCGATCCTTTTTGAATGACAAGCAGTTCCTTGGTTTTGTTGTTGATCACCAATTTGATTTTTTCAAAGGCATCTGTTCCCTGATAAATTTCAAAATCCGTTATGTATTTTTCCCCAAAAAGTAAGGTCAAATCCCTCAGTTGTTTTTCCATTCCCAGCGTTTCCTCGTTGTCTTTTGCAAAATAGAAGAAAGTGATTTTTTTGGATTTTCCTCCCGTGAAATTCAGAAGTCTGTTCAATTCCAAAATATTCAAAGGATGATTTTCGCTCACGGCAACATATAAATCAATGGGCGAAAAGCTTGAAATATCTTTTGGGATCGCAACCATTAGATTATTGATGTTTTCTATAATTTGGATAGTGGTGCTTCCGAGGAAAATTTTCTTTAGAAACCCAGTGCCTTTCATTCCGGTAAAAATCAAATGTTCAAAGGGTTCTTCCAGAAAATTTTGAAGAGAAAGCAACAAATTGGTTTCGGAAACAGAATATTGAACATTGGCGTTTTCGGGCAAAGTACTTTTTGACAAAGTTTTGAGCTTATCAAGTGCTTTTTCATTGATCATTTGCGCAATCGAATGCCGCGTCTCATTGTCAGCAAGGGCTGGGGATACTATTGTTGTTTTGTGGTAGAGCAGTAATTTTGCATCCACCAATTTTGACCAATCATAGGCATACTGGATGAGATTGGCTGAATGTTCCGAAAAATCAACTAGGACGATAAAGCGCTTTTTCATGGTTTTATAGTTTAGTGGTTAACATTGGGATTTGTAGGCAATCATAAACTTTCTCAATTCCTGCTTGCGTGTCAGAAAGCACAATCAAGGTGTCATGGTCCTCTATGACCGTCGCACCATTGGGCGTGAGGAATTTTTCACCCCTTTTGATCATGGCAATGATTGCCGTTTTGGGGAACTGCAGATCGATGATTTTTTTTCCAACGGCATATCCCAATTCAGGAATTTTAATTTCCACCATGGCTGTTTTCACCCTTTCTGATAAAAACATGTCCGTGGGGGCAATGGGCTTGACTCTTTCCGGTAAAGCCACATGCAACCATTTTGCGATGAGGGTCAAAGTGGTCCCTTGTAACAGAACCGAGGTCAGGGAAATGAAAAAGACGATGTTGAAAATCATTTCCGCCTTGTCGATTCCAGCCAAAAGGGGATAGGTTGCAAACACGATCGGCACTGCTCCCCTCAAGCCTACCCAAGAGATGTAAAACCTCCTTCTGATTTTCATTCTGAAAAAAATCAGACTCAAAAATACACTGACGGGCCTTGCCACGAAAATCAGGAAAAGTGAAATGAGTAATCCAATTCCTGCAACTGGGACAATGTGTGAAGGAAAAACCAACAAACCCAAAGTTAGGAAAAGCACAATTTGCATCAGCCAAGCCAATCCGTCAAACATTTTCAGGATCGTTTTTTTATGCATCAGTTCACTGTTCCCCAAATAAACCGCACACAAATAGACCGCCAAAAATCCATTTCCCCCTATGAAATCAGTCGCGGAAAAAGTGATAAACATCAAAGCAATTACGAGAACTGGATATAGCCCTTCAAAGTCGAGGTTGATTTTGTTGATAACATATTTGCTAATCCTTCCAAAAAGATATCCCGCCAATGCCCCAAAAATCATTTGTTGGAGAAACAATGGAATGATGGAAGTGATGCCGAGGTCCTGATTGATGACCAAGCCCAAAAACGCGATTGTCAAAACATAGGCCATTGGATCGTTACTCCCACTTTCAAGCTCAAGGGTGGGACGTATATTTGACTTGAGAGCCAGGCTCTTGGAACGAAGTATGGAGAAAACAGCAGCGGCATCCGTGGAGGAAACGATGGCGCCCAATAGCAAACCTTCATAAATGGTGAAATCCGTAATTGCCCAGACAAATGTGCCCAATGAAACCGCAGTAAGAAGGACGCCAATGGTCGAAAGTGAAATACCCTGCCACAAAACTGGTTTTATGGATGTCCAGCTCGTATCCAATCCCCCCGAAAAAAGAATAAAATTCAGCGATACGATCCCGATGAATTGGGCTGTTGCGGGATCATTGAAATTGATTCCACCAATTCCTTCAGAGCCAGCCAAGATGCCAATCAATAAAAACAAGACCAATGTTGGGACACCGAATTTATAGGAAGTTTTGCCAGCGATGATGCTGATAAAGAGCAATAAAGAGCCAATTAATAAGATGTTTTCAATGGTTAAGGTCATCGGTCATTATTTTACTAAGGTTTTCTGCTTTTCTATTTGCATCCAATATAGGCAAAATCAATTGTTTAAATTCTAGAAAGAAGTCTTTAGGGGCCTTTAAATAGCCGGTTTAGACCTAATTTTCCGGAACCACTTTTTGAATTTTAAAGTACATTTGTGGTTCAATCACAGTTATGTTGCAGCTACTAAAAGATGCCCTAGGTGGCAAGGAGCAGGATTATACAAAAGTCAATTTGAAAACTGGCATTGTCTTGTTGGCAATACCCATGATTTTAGAGATGCTGATGGAATCACTCTTTGCGGTGGTCGATATCTTTTTTGTGGGAAGGTTGGGTGAGCATGCTGTGGCCACGGTGGGACTGACAGAGGCGGTAATTGTCTTGGTATATGCCATCGGTATGGGGATCAGTATGGCGGCGACGGCATTGATCTCAAGAAGGGTAGGGGAAAAGGAGTATAAGGAAGCCGGAAATGCGGCCTTCCAGTTGCTTGCTTTTGGGGGTGTGGTATCGGTTATCTTGGGTTTGTTGGGATTTTATTTTGCCGAAGACCTACTCAGAATGATGGGGGCTGAGAACGAGGTGTTGGCAATAGGTGTTGAGTATAGTAGAATAATTTTCGCTGGAAATACGGCGATTATGCTCCTTTTTTTGCTCAATGGGGCTTTTCGAGGTGCTGGGCAGCCGCACTTGGCCATGCGGGCATTGTGGATTTCAAACGGTTTGAATATTGTTTTGGACCCCCTGTTTATTTTTGGATTGGGAAGTTTTGAGGGATTTGGGTTGACAGGCGCAGCCATCGCCACTACAGCAGGGCGAAGCGTCGGGGTAATTTATCAATTGTACCATCTGTTCAATGGGAAGCATAAATTGGTTATTTTAAAGGAGAATTTGACGATCAATTTTCTGGTGATTAAGCGGATTGTGAGTATTTCTGTTGGGGGAATGGGGCAATTTCTGATTGACTCGGTGGGTTGGATTGCGCTCACGAGGATGGCCGCCGAATTTGGTAGTGTGGCAGTGGCTGGTTTTACCATCGCCTTTAGGATTTTGCTTTTCACGCTGATGCCAGCTTGGGGCTTGTCCGGCGCTGCTGCCACTTTGGTGGGACAGAATTTGGGCGCCCAAAAATACAGGAGAGCTGAAATTTCAGTCTGGCTGACGGCGAGGTACAATGTGATCTTCCTCGCTTTGGTAACCGTCCTTTATTTATTGGCGGGAGATGTATTGGCAGGTGTTTTTACCGACACGGATGCTGTCCGGGAATTGGCGGCAGATGGCTTGAAGGTGATCGTTTTGGGTTATGTGTTCTTTGCCGTGGGAATGGTCATGACCAATGCTTTCAATGGTGCCGGAGATACAAAAACCCCTGCACTGATCAATATTGGGGTTTTTTGGGTGATTGAAATTCCTTTGGCTTATTTTTTGGCCTTTGTGGTGGGATGGGAAATGATGGGGATTTATATCAGCATTGCCTTCTGCCATTCCCTGCATGCGGTGGTGGCGTTTTACATATTTAGAAAGGGGAAATGGAAGTCCGTTAAAATTTGATTTGTTGAAGGTTCAGGGGCCAAGCTCTAGGCCCGTTGTTCTCGTTCAAAGGATTTCTTTATTTTCCAACCAAAAGGTTTTTTCCCAAAACTACGCGGAGAAGTTCCCCCTCGAGTTTGGATTCATGTTCGATCAACACATCCAGGGGTTCCATCCTCGGTTCATCCGAAAGATCAAAAGTTCCAAAATGCATAGGGATAAAATAGCGCCCCCCCATTTCATTGAAAGCATCAATTGCATCCAATGGGCTGATATGGGCTTGGTTCATGAACCATTCCGGCTTGTATGCGCCAACTCCCATCAAACAATAGTCAGGCTCGCCAAGGGCAGTACTGATGTCTTTGAAATGAGGTCCGGAACCACTGTCCCCCATGAGATAGATGGATTGTTGGTTGGTCTTTAAATAAAATCCACCCCAGAGACTTACATTTTCATCGAACAGGCCCCTTCTCGACCAATGTCTGCTGGGCACATAGGTGATCTCAAAATCCAAACCGGGAATGTCAAACTGCTGGTACCATCCGGCTTCCTGAATCATTTGACCTTTCGTCCATGAAATAATCACATCCTTCATGCCAAGTCCTGTCAAAAATGTGACTCCAGGATTGATTTCGGAAAGGTATTCCAAGGTCTTCTCATCGCAATGATCTCGGTGACTGTGTGAGAGCAGGATATAATCCAGAGCAGGCAAATTATCCAGAGAGATCGGCAATTTGCTTTCCCTTTTTAAAAATAAATTGTCAATCAATACAGGATCGGTAAGCAGTACTTTCCCGTTGATTTGCATGAGATAGGTTGCATGACCCAACCAAATGAGATAATCGGCATCGCCCTGAAGTGCGTCGTTGTCAACTTTAACAGAAAGCCGTCTGGTTTCATTTTTCTTCTCTTTCTTTTGGGGATTCTTGCTGGTTTGCCATTTCAGCAGGTCTCCAAAACTGGATTTAAAAGGTTGATAAAGGTTCTGGAAATTCCCTTTTTCATCTATCGGCGTACCTTTCCAATTATTCAAACCGGAGATGGTATTTAATTCGGGATTGGAAATAAAAGTCATTTTGTGCTCTTTTTCAGGATTGTTGAAATAGAAAAGCGTGAAAATTGGAATCAGTGTGAGGAATAAATATTTTTTTGATTTCATAATGTCATTAACCCAACCCAGATCCCAAGCACAAAGTTTCTAAGCACTCATCAAATAGCCAATCAATTCTGATGGTGTTTCTACTTGATTTGCCTTTTCATCTGCCAATTCTTTGTTCAAGCCGTACTCCAATTCGAATACCAAGCCCGAAACAAAGATTTTGTCCATATCCAATTCCCTGTAAAAATTCGCAGATTTTCTCTTGCCGGTAAGTGGGATGCCATAAGATTGGAAAATCCCGATGGCTTTTTTCATTGCTGAAATGTTTTTCATGGGTATAGTGATTAAAAGGGTTCAAATAAAAACAAATGTAGAAAATTCAATCTTAATTTAATTAACAATTAAACAACCTTATTTTTTAAAATTTGTTAAACATTAATTGGTAAAATTATATTTTATTTAAAAAATACAATTTTTATTGATAATGTCGAATTGGGATTTGGTTTTCTAGAAGCCATTCTTTAACTGGAAAAGGGCAAATATGAACATTGAAAACTTATTCTTTTTATCAATATTCACCATTTACGTTTGCATTGGGAATAAGGTTTAAGTTCCAATTTGGTTCATGGATTGCAGCTGCATAAATGGGGATAAGGATCTAGAAACCAATAAGAGGGGTAAGGATTTCTGGAGTTTTGGGCAGCGGAATTACAATCCAAAAAATGTCTTGCATATGCTTCTTTATTTGATCCATTTGAGAATTTTGAAACAAAGGAATGGTCAATCAAAAAATTGCCTGTACCCTTGCTGATCTTCAAACTCCCAGTAAAAACCCCTGATTTTTTATTGGGATGAAAAGACAGTCTAAGGAAAAAACAATATTGATGTTTTTGAAATTGTTGAGAACAGAATTCATTTATTAAATACTTATTATCAGTGTATTATATCAAAAAAATGTGTCCATACTTGACAAGTAGAAGTGGGCGTCAGCGGAGGATTTCACCCAGTTTTTGATCATTATTTTTAAAAATACCCAAAGATCAGGAAACAGATTTTTATGGATTCCTTGCCCATTTTCAAACACTTCGTTTCCTCATATACAAACCAGCGGGATTAGCATTTAGGTGAGATGTTTCTTTGGCAATTGAATTTCAAGATTTGGATGGTGACTGCGTTTCCTTTAACCCGAAATATGAAATAGGTTTCCAAATTGGATTGAAACTGCAAGAAAATCAGACTATTGGGAGAAAAATTCCTGACTCCAATAGGGAGAAGTTAAAATAGTAAACAACTAAATGATTATCAGTGAATTATACTATTGAATTGAGTTCGTAATGCATAAAACGGGTTTAATAATGGTGAGGTAGGAATCCGTTTTTATGGGTGATGTACCACTTTGATCTTCATTTTTAAATTATGTTAAATGATCATCCGCTACCGTGCCATAAAAAATATTTTAGAAGAAAAGGGGTGAATCTCGAAAGCTTTCGGGACGAAGCTGGAAGAAGCTTCCAATAAAGATTTCGTTTAAGGGTTTTTTGAATTTTGGTGGTTACTGGTAATATTGCGGATGGACATTGCGTTAAAACGGAAACATGCATTAGGATTCCCAATTGGGTTGAGGTTGCATGAAAATCAGATTATTTGGAGAATAATGCATGTTTTCAAAAAATTGAAGTCAAAACACCAAACGAGGACTGATTATCAATCCATTTCAGGCTGGAATAGAATTGGCCATGCAGAACTCGGGTAGAACTCGGGTGAAATTGGTTTTTTCGGTTTATAAATCCGATAGCTATTTGAAATAGATTTGTTTGGTTTTTGTATCTTTCTAGTCGTTCCTTTCCGGAAATACAAAGGCATTCGGATCTGCCAAGAAAACAATGACATTTGAACCTCTTTTTCTCTTTTAATTCTTTTCATAATTTTAGTCGGATCAATTTTCATACTGACTAATTTCTGATTTTATAGAATATTTGTTCCATGTTTTTCAATGATTTTGGTATAAATGTCAATCGACAAGCCTGCCATGATGTTAAACCTAAACTATTCAAAATGAACTCACGAAGAAACTTCTTGCAAAAGCTTACGCTTTCAGCCGTAGCACTCCCTATTTTATCCAGTTATTCCGCAAAAAACCAAGAGGCGATCTCTGAAAAACCTTATAAGGGAAAAATCCTTCGGGTGGCCATCATGGGGCTGGGAAGTTATGCCACAAGGGTGGCAGAGGCAATGGAATCCTGCACCAAGGCCAAATTGGTGGGGATCATCAGCGGGACTCCTTCCAAATTCGAATCTTGGCAACGCAAGTATGACATTCCCGACAAAAACTGTTACAACTACGATAATTTTGATCGGATCAGAAATAATCCGGACATCGATGCCGTCTATATCATCACGCCCAATGGCCTTCATCGCGATCAGGCCATTCGCGTTGCCCAAGCCGGAAAACATGTCATTTGTGAAAAACCGATGGGGTTGAATGCCAAAGAGGGAGAAGAAATGATTGCCGCCTGCAAGTCTGCCAATGTCAAATTATTGGTGGGATATAGGATGCATTTTGAGGCCAATACCCTTGAAATTATCCGGATGAGGAAAGAGGGGGAATTGGGGAAAATCATGTTTTTTCAAGGATTGTGCGGCTTCAAGATAGGTGATCCAAGTCAGTGGAGGTTGAATAGGCAATTGGCAGGAGGTGGAGCCATGATGGACATTGGAATCTATGCCGTGAACGGATCCCGGTATATGGTCGGAGAAGAACCCATTTGGGTGACTGCGCAGGAAACCAAGACAGACCCGGTCAAATTCAAGGAAGGTGTGGACGAAACGATTCAATTTCAATTGGGCTTTCCTAGCGGTGCAGTGGCTTCATGCCTTTCCACTTATAGTATGAACAATTTGGACCGCTTTTTCCTAAATGGAGAAAAAGGATTTGCCGAACTCCAGCCTTCTACAGGATATGGACCGATCAAGGGCCGAACAAACAAAGGCCCTTTGGAATTGCCGCATATCACCCACCAAACGGTACAAATGGACGAAATGTCTGAGATAATTTTTGAAAATAAAATCCCAACGGTGCCTGTTGATGGAGAGGAGGGATTGAAGGATTTGAAGATTATCGATGCGATTTATCTAGCCGTCCAAACCGGACAAAAAGTGGAGCTAAAGGATTGATCCAATCTGCTTTCTTAAGGAAAAGTTGGCAATGGGACTGGTCTTGATTCCTTAAAGCGAGGGATTGTGGATTTTGGTTTTGAGAACAATTGGAAAATCATCAAGCCCAAAATCCGCAATCATTCTCCAAAAGAAATGATAAAAGAAGCCCCTTCATTGACTTTGCTTTCGACTTCTATACGACCACCCATGTTCGATACATGGTTGTAAACCAAATAAAGCCCGATGCCGTGGCTATCGATGTTGTTGTGGAATTTTTGGTTCAATCCAAATATTCTGTCTTTTACTTTATTCATGTCAAAGCCCATCCCTTCATCTGAAAAAACCAACTGCTTGACGCCATTGAATATTCTGGTACGAATGGAAATACTAGGCAGGGTGTCCGGTTTGGCGTATTTAATCGAATTGGTGATCAAATTCAAAAAGATGCTTTCAAGGTATGCCTTGTTGAAAAGAATTTCATCAAATTCAGAAAAATCAACAGTTAGGGAAGTTTTGGAATTTGAAATCAAGGAACTGATGGAGTCCAGGACTTCATTTAGGGAATGGTACAAATTAAGGTTTTCTTTCTGGGCGTTTAGGGATTCTTTTTGACACAAAACATCGATATAATCGTTGATGGTTTTATTCAGATTTCCACTGATGGATTTCAGGTAACCCAAAAGCTCCACCGTTTCGGCATCTTGAATTTTGGAGAAATCCAAAAGGTTGAATATGGCGGTGAAATTATTGATCGGTGATCTGAGATCGTGTGAGGTCGTATAACTGAGCTGTTTGAGGTCCTTGTTTGACTGGGTCAACTGGGCCAAAAGTAAATTTCGGCCCTCTTCAATCTTCTTTTTTTGTGTGATGTTTTTGGCAATGGCAAAGACAAGTTTTTCGGAATCTATGGACATCGAGGTCCATGAAAGCCAGATTACTTCTCCACTTTTTGTCAAATAGCGATTTTCAAAATTGAGCAGTGGATTGCTTTTTTTTAGCTCTTCCCTCACTTTGGAAGTAAAATGCTGGTCTTCGGGATGGACAAATTCATTGATTGGTTTGGAAAACAATTCCTCCTCGGAGTACTCCAGCAATTTCGAAACAGCAGGATTAATCCGCTTAAAAAAACCATCATAACCAGCTACGCACAGCAGATCCGGAGACATGTCGAAAAACAGTTCTAGTTTTTTTGAAAATTCAGAGGGATCCATTGTGGGGAATTAGAATTATGTAGGTGGTGACTTTTCTTTTAACCCGGAATATGTATTCCGTTATCTATTGGGTTTGAAACAGCAAGACAATCAAACCACTTGGAGATTAAGGACTGGCACCAATTTGGTGAAGCCGACCCCAGTAAACAAAGTCTTATTGTTAAGCGGTTTCACGATGGAATAGAATTGGTAATGCATAACACGGGTTTAAGATTTGAAATGGCTCTTTACATTTGATTCGATCGGGTTTATTTCCGTTTGAAAGTTAAGGATTAATTTTGGGAGGAAATATCGATTCAAAATGTGTTTTGGAAAAAAAAAACCATAGACAATGAGCTTAAAATGCAAAATGCATGTTTCTGACAACCAAAAACAAATAATAGTCACCGTAAATTTTAATCTGAAATATGCAAGAGGTTTTCAAATGCGATTGAAAAGGAAGGGCAGTCAAACTATTTGGAGAATAGCGCATTTTGCCTAAAAGGTGAAGTCAAAAATTGTAAACAAAGACCGATTTTTGGGTGATTTCAGGCTGGTATAGAATTGGTAATCTATTACTCGGGTAAAAGTGGATTTCTGCAGCAACCAATGTGTCAAAGGATTCCTTGGATCACAAATTCCCTTCCTTGGAAAATAGCCTTTTCACCAATTTTTTTACCCTCCAAGAGTTTCCCGATGGGGGAGGCCAAAGAGAGGACGAAATAAGCGCGATCCGCCAGAGTAACTTTTCCTACCGGAATGGAAATAAAATAAATTCCCTGATTGGTCTCCACCAAACTCCCGAATTCAACCCGTGTATAAATTTTTTCGAGGTTGATTGCGGAAAGTTCATTTTTCAGCCGATTGGTTTGATTCAATTGCTGCTCCTCCTTATCCAACTCCATTTGCATCATGGCCCTTCCGGTTTCATATTTGTCCCCGGCGCTGCTTTTGGTGTCGCTGTTTTTTGCTGTTCTCAGGGAAGCGATAGCGGCTGTTGTCACCTCGATTTTGGCAGTAAGCATTTCCTGCAATTGCCTGTAAATACTTTCCTTTACTTCCATTTTACAAGATGTGAACAAAGATTACAAATCAAAATTTCCCGAATCAATCAGGTCTACCCAGCGGCCCATTTTTTTCTGGATTACTTTGAAATGATGCCTGTCTTCTTCGCAAATCAGTGAAATCGCCTGTCCGGGAGTTCCTGCACGGCCGGTTCGCCCGATCCTGTGGATGTAATCCTTTGGAGACCTCGGCAATTCATAATTGACCACAAATGGCAGAAACTTGATGTCGATGCCCCTTGAAGCCAAATCCGTTGCCACCAAAACGCGAAGTTTTCCCGCCTTGAATTTTGTCAATGCATCCGTTCTTGCGCCTTGGCTTTTATCGCCATGGAAAGCTTGGGCATCAATCCCGTTTTTCTTCAGCTTCACGGTCAAATTGTCCGCTGCCCGAATGGAAGAGGTAAATACCAAAACCTGATTCCAGTTTTCCTTCTCGATCAAATACCGAAGCAAAGGTCCTTTTTTTTCCTGCGAAACAAGGTAGGCAGATTGGGAAATCAAATCAGGTGTAATCGTTTCTTGCTCGACTTCAATGGTGACAGGATTGTGAAGCAGGTTGGCAATCAGTGATTTAAGAGAGTCTTCGGTTGTCGCCGAAAAGAGGATATTCTGCCTTTTCTTGGGCAACAATGCAAAAATTTCTTCTATCTCATCCCGGAAACCCAAATTCAATACCTTATCGGCTTCATCGAGCACCAATATTTCAATATCCGAAATCTGCACTGAATTTTTGGATACCAGATCCAGTAACCTGCCCGGCGTCGCCACCAAAATCTCTGTTCCAAAGAGGTTCAGCATTTGGGGATTGATCGAAACCCCTCCAAATACCGCCATGGTCTTGATCGATCTTGGCAAAAATTCGCTCAAACCTTTGATCACGGTGTCCACCTGTGTGGCCAATTCCCTTGTAGGTACCACCACCAAAACCCTAACACTTCTGCTTTTGGTAACTTCCTTTTTGATCAGGAGTTCCAAAATAGGGAGCACATAGGAGGCTGTTTTACCGGAGCCTGTTGGCGCGATGCCCAAGACATCCTTGCGATTTAAAATAGCGGGAATTGCTTCTATTTGAATCGGGTAGGGCTCTTCGTAACGTGCCTTTTTGATGGCTTCCAAAAGGTATTCCGATAAACCGAGGGAGGAAAAGTTCATTTTTAAAGATTTAAGGGGCAAAGTTAGGACTTATTTCCATGGGGTTTAACCAAATTCTCGGGTTAATTTGTTTTGAAGGCAATTGGAAACTGATTTTTAGGGACTTTGGCCGTTCTGATCAAAGACAATTTCTCAATCCCTCCTCCAAGGGAGTAGCCTTCAAATTGTAGGTACTTTCTATTTTGGTAGAATCAAAACAATAATCCTGTTCCAGCTGATAACTCAATTCGGAAACCTCTTTTAATGGCGGGATAAAAACAGCCAATATCCCAACCATAAATCCCGGCAAAACCTGCAGCTTTGGCGCCATGTCCAATTCCTTGGCCAAAATATTGACTATTTCCTGACCACTAGGGTACTCTTTTGAAGTAGGCAAGTGCCAAATTTGATCCCAGGCACTTTGTTGTTGGGCCAAAAAAGCAGTAGCCTTAGCGGCATCCGGAATGTAGGTGAAAGAATGTTTTTTGTTCTTGGCGTAAAGCCATTGGGCAGTTTTTCCGGCTTTCATCCGGTTGATGACGGATTCATTGAGAAAACTGAGTTTTGCATTCGGACCATAAAAATCCGCAGCCCTGACGATCATCGCCTTTAATTTCCCGGCAGCGATTTGGTCCAATATCATTTGAGCGATTTCAGCCCTTACTTTTCCTTTTTTGCTTTTGGGATTGACTGGTGTAGTTTCGGTAAGATGACCCACATGCATCGGGTCATAGCAATACATGTTGTCGAAAAAGACCAGCTTGGCATTGTGTTTTATGCAGGCTTGGATCGTATTCCCCATAATGACGGGCCACTGTTTTTGCCAGAGTTTGGTCCGGTAGGTAATCCCTGCCACCAGATATACGGTGTCTGATCCGGCCACAGCCGCATCGACCTGATTTTCCAACAGCAAATCTGCTTTCATTATTTGGTCTGTGTCATTGATTTTCCTGGGATTCCTGCTGACCAACCGGATAATGTCCGTGTACATTTTCAGTTCTTTGGCCAGTTGAGTTCCAATATTTCCGGTTGAGCCGAGAACAGTATGAAAAGATGAGGAAGGCATAAAGATTTTGGTTTTGGTTAAAAATAGAGAGCGTCAATGTTTTTACTTTATGAATATATCGATTTTTTTATCGCCAACATTCTTGTTTTTCATTCGCCAAACAAGATTTATCTATAAGTTCACCCTGTGTTTCGCAACACCCAACGGGAATGAAATCCCTCTCAGAGGTCCAAAATCCTTCCGAAAACCATCCCATCTTTAAACCCAAATAAAAACCCTTTGCGCTCTTCGCGTGACACTCTGCGTCCTTTGCGATAACCAATTTCCTGCAGTGTCCGCAAAGCGAATAGCAAAACCCACAAGGAAAAAAACTTAAACTCTCCCCAAACTCCCGAAAACCATCAAATTTTAAACCTAAGGAAAAATCCTTTGCGCTCTCCGCGTGATATTCCGCGTCCTTTGGGATAACCAATTTCCCGCAGTGTCCGCAAAGCCAATAGCAAAACCCACAAGGAAAAAAACTTAAACTCTCCCCAAACTCCCGAAAACCATCAAATTTTAAACCCAAAGAAAAACCCTTTGCGCTCTCCGCGTGACACCCGCGTCCTTTGCGATAACCAATTTCTCGTAAACTCTACCAAGGAATTGCCGCTCATTCAATAATCGTTTTCAAAAAAATATTACGCAAGGAATTCAGCACTTAAACGCCTTTCCTTATCTTTACTTTGTAAGCTTTAACCCAAAATTATGACCAAAACACAAAATTTTCTGAAGTTAGGAGCCATGCTATCCGCAGGTTTATTTTTTGGATGTGATTCAAACACAATAGACTCCCAAAACATTGGGAAGACGGAGGTACTTCCTTGGCATGAAGGAAAAAAACTGGCAGTTTCCATCACCTATGACGATGGTACTTTAAATCAATTCAGAAAAGCCATTCCCATCATGAACGATCTCGGAATGCATGGAACCATATTTATCAATACCGGCGAAATCCCAGGGGCACAGTACTCTGCAAAATACATCGGCAGGGATATATTGGAAATCATCGCCGAAACTTCCAAAAGCAAAACCACCGAGGAGAACTTGTTCGAAAGAGCCACCGCCATTCGATTTGTGGATCTGGAAGGAGCGGTGGCTTACCATGATCAGGCAGGGGCTCTGTTTGAGCGGGGAAGGGTAGAGGAGGCATGTGCCTTGATCGATAAAGGATATTCAGAAATCCGAGTGAAAAATATCCGTCAACTCAAAACCCCTCAAATCATCGATGGGGAAATGATCGATTGGGAGGAAATCAAGAAATATGCAGACCAGGGACACGAGTTCGGGGTCCATACCATTTCCCATCCTAGATTGGCGGTTTTGGATGAGGAGAACTTGATGTATGAATTGATGAAATGTAAAGAGGACATTGAGGCCAATTTGGGAATGGAGCATACCTTTTCGGCGGAGTGTCCTTTTGGGACAGAGAATGAGCGCGTCATGGCGTTCGCGTTAAAAGAATTCCCAGCCTTGAGGAACAGAATGCCCGAATCCTATTTGCACGAAATCAACCGCTCCGGGGATTTTGATCCCACCTACAATGAAAAGGAATATACACAATGGCAAAGAGGGCCTTTGAGCAAGACCACCTTGGCGGAAAAGAAATCCTGGATTGACCGAAGTCTCCAGTCTGCCAATACTCCTTGGCTGGTATTGGTGTACCATGGGATTGATGGCATCGGTTGGGAACCCCAAAGCAGTGATAGCATAAGGGCTTATTTCCAATATATTCATGATTTGGAAGAAGATATTTGGGTTGGGACTTTCGGTGATGTGACCAAATACATGCGTGAAAAAATGGCATCGAAAGTAACGGTGACACCGGGCCAAGACGAAATCCAAGTGGAATTGACACACGATCTGGGAGAATTGTACGATTTTCCCCTGACGCTCAAAACCTATGTTTCCGAGGATTGGGAAAAGACTCAGGTAAAGCAGGGGAATGATGTTCAGGAATTGAATGTACTCAAGGACAAAAATGGATCATACATTCTCTACCAAGCTTTTGTAAATAAGGATAAAATATTGATTTCCAACAAATAAAACATATTTATGAAGATTTTGATTTATGGTGCATCCTTGTTTTGTCCTATTTTTAATTAGAAGCGCTTTGATGTAGGTTTGAAATAGAGAAAGTCTTGAATTATCTTGATTGATATTCTCGTGTAAAGTAGAAATCCTTTCAATCTAGCGCAAACATTAAAAGTATTTATTGGGTTTTATAGGGACAATTTCTTCAGAAATCCACTTCGACATTGACAGTAAATCCAAAATTCATGAAACAACTGACGGCATTTTTTTCAATCTTTCTGAGCATCACGCTTTGCTACGGTCAAGGCCAGCGACTGGAAAAGGAAGTGGATGCTGTTTATTCCTACAAAAGCCCAGCTCCTGATGGAACGGGTAAAGTGTATATGGGCCGTGAGATTTCCTCCATCATGAATTTTATGGGGATGAGTTGGTTGGAGCGGGCAAGCCGGCCGGAAGAGGAAAATACGGCTTTGGCCATCAAAAACCTTCCCATTGACAAGAACAGTGTGGTGGCCGATATTGGGGCAGGATCTGGGTATTATACCTTCCGCATTGCGCCAAAGGTTCCGGAAGGAAAAGTTTATGCCGTGGAAATTCAGGACCCGGCGATCCAATACTTGAAAGAGCGGAGCAAAGCAATGGGATTTGACAATGTGATCACGGTAAAGGGTAGCGAAAAATCACCCAATCTCCCTGAAAATGCGATCGATTTGGCCATCATGGTGGATGTCTATCATGAGTTGCTCCATCCCCAGGAAGTTTTGCAGGAGATCAGGAAATCGCTGAAACCCGACGGGAAATTACTCCTGATTGAATACCGAGCGGAGGACCCCAAGGTGATGATCAAAAGGCTGCACAAGATGAGCGTGAAGCAAGTCACAAAGGAATTAGGGGCCAATGGGTTCAGGCTCATTGAGAATGGGCAGTTTATGAATATCCAGCATTTTTTGGTTTTTGAAAAGGAATGAGTACGATGCCAATTGGTGCTTTAACTGAGGATCAATAGTGTTTACCCACAGGTAGATAACCATTTTTGTTTAAAAAGATCTTATTTGGTGATTTGAGGACAGATAATTTTTTAAGAAATTTCCAAATTCCAAAAAAAGAGCGTGTTACAATTCCTCATTTTCGCTAATTTTGAATAGATACATTCCCAACTTAAAAAAGTCTAGGTATTTCAATCTGCCGGGATTTCAAAAAGGCATAAAAGCAGATTTAAAATTTCATTTTCAGTAGTTCGGCCAAAATTTAATCTGTTTTTTAAAATGACCAAAACCGGATAAAAGGGCATTTTTATTTCAATAAGAACAATTTTAAAGGGGGTAGTGAAAATCCAATATTCACAATAATCCTTGACCAAGATAAAATGGACAAAGAAATCCAGACTGTTGACGATTATATCGCTGGTTTTCCCGAGGAAATTCAAGGGAAGTTGAAATCTCTTCGGCAGACCATCAAGGAAAATGCTCCTGCAGCGATCGAGAGTATGGCTTACGGAATGCCTGCCTACAAAACAAACAACAAGCCTCTCGTGTATTTTGGAGGTTTTGACAGGCATATTGGCTTTTATGCCACACCGACGGGGCATGAAAAATTCAAAGACAAACTCTCGGGCTATATACAGGGAAAAGGATCCGTTCAGTTTCCACTGGACGCGTCTTTACCACTGGATTTGATTGCAGAAATCGTGAGATTTAGAGTTACCGAAAACCAACAAAAATAAAGATGGAGAGAATATTGATTCAGGCCACTATTTTGGCTGATAGGCAAAAAGTTTGGGATTACTATACGCTTCCTGAACACATTACGAAATGGAATTTTGCCACAGATGATTGGCAATGTCCGATGGCAAGCAATGACATGCGCGTCGGAGGGAAGTATTCAGCGAGAATGGAAGCCAAAGACGGTAGTTTTGGTTTTGACTTTGAGGGCATTTATGATGAAATCAAAATTGGTGAAAAATTCACCTATACTTTGGGAGATGGCCGGAAAGTCACGGTTGCTTTTCAGGATCTTGGCGACACCACCGATGTGACCATCAATTTTGATCCAGAATCAGAAAATTCAATTGATTTGCAAAGGGAAGGTTGGCAAGCCATTCTCAATAATTTCAAAAAATACGTTGAATCCTAATCTCCAATGCAATGAAAAAACTACATTATAAAATCGATGTGAATTCCTCAGCCGAAAAAGCATACGTAACCATGTTGGGACTTGAAAACAAGGAAACCTATCAGCAATGGACAGGGGAGTTTAACCCAACATCCACCTTCGAAGGGTCATGGGAAAAAGACAGCAAAATTCATTTTCTAGGCACTGATGAAAATGGCCAAATCGGTGGAATGGTTTCCCTGATCGCCGAGAACATCCCCAATAAATTTTTATCCATCCAACATATTGGCGTACTCAGTGGGGATGAAGAGATTTTGGAAGGACCAGAGGTGGAGCAGTGGACTGGAGGTTTCGAAAACTATACCTTTGAAGAATCAGACCATAAAACAACCATCACCGTGGATCTGGATGTCGCAGAAAGCCACCTGGAATATTTCGGGGAAACTTATCCAAAGGCATTGAAAAAGTTGAAAGAAATCATTGAGAAATCTTAAAAAAGAGTCAAAATGGGTCTTGAAAAAAGAGGTCAAGAGAAAAAGTCCTTTGAACAAAACTCATGAAGGCAATGTATATCTCGCTTGGATTTGTTAAAAAAAGACAATACAAAGATTTTTGAAAAATTTGACGTCCCGGAAATTCAAAAGAAAAAGTAAAAGTTTTCCCCAAAAAGAATATATTCCTAATTTTTTGGGGTTCATCCATTATTTTAATCTGTTTCAAAGGCTAAATGCCACAGGTAAAAAATAATGACCACTCTAGTAATTCCTGATCAATTTGTTAGTGAATATATTTAGTTTGAACTATATTTTTATTTAAAACAATTATGGTCAAAAATCTCAAGATCTATTTTTGCATCCTCATTCTACTTTCATGTAATAATAAGCATGATTTCCCAGAGGTTTTGGAGCTCAAAGAAATTGAGTTGGTTTCAGATAAACTTCTTATTACGAAGATAATTCCTCTTGCTTCAAGCCAATCCAATTTATTGGGGCCTTATTTGAATGTAAAGTACAACAAGGATGATTTTTGGATATTGGATAAAGACAACATGGATGCCATCCATGGCTTTAATTGGGAAGGTGAATCCATTGGATACGTTGCTGTAAAAGGGGAGGGACCTGGACAACTTGATAATCTGTTGGACTTTACCCTATCAAATAATAAGATCATCGCGCTCTCAAATCTTGGTAATGAAATAAATCTAAGCACCTATTCCAGCGACAACACTTTATTGTCTAAGGATCGATATCCCATCAACTGCTTTACTTTTTGTATCAATAATAAGGAAGGTTATTGGTTATATTCTGGCTACAATAAAATGGCAGGAGAATTCCGTTTATTGTCAATCGATGCTGGAGGCCAGGTGATCAATAGCTTTCTCAAAAATGATTTTAACGAAAATATGTTGCCCCTTAGTGAATCTTCATTTTTTGAAGGCGATGGCGAAACATTATTTAGAGAGTCATTTAAGCCTAAAGTATATAAGATGAATGAAAGTGGACCTGAATTGAAATATAGTTTTAGTTTCGGTGAATTGCAAGTCCCTGATGCTTATTGGGAAATGGATGCGATGTCAGGATTTGAAATGATTAATAAAAATGGTTTTGCCAATATAGAATTTGTATCGGAAAACAGCCAGTTTGTCATATTTGATATATTCATTCAAAAAGAAAATGCGATTTGGAAGGAAATTATACTGTTAAACAAGGATACGAAAGACGTTCGCAAATTAAAAGTTGAAGCAGAAAAGAATGGCCATTTTTTAACCCCGATTGGAATAGAGAATGACAACCTATTATTCATCAGCTATGCACCTTACTTGGTGAGGAATAAGGACAACTTAAATATATCAAATGAACTCATAATGACCATGGATGCCATTGTCGAAGAGGATAATCCTGTTATCATTTATGCGAAAATCCCGAATTTTTAACCCTACTCTTATTCTCGTTTGCTGTCTATTTTTGAAATGTGGCAGTGTTGAAAACAATAAAATAGGGGGAAATCCCATTTACCATGCTCAAAATTTCAGAGCTATTGTTGTTCCTCAAACCAAACACAAAATACCCTCAACGAATGGTCAACATCAAATTGTTACGTATACGACGAGCTTGACCAAGTGGTCTTTTCTAAATTTTGCTTGGGAAGAATACATTGTAAACCATCCAGAAATTGATTTTATCTTTTATTATTCAGGCGCTGATACCGTGGCCTTAAAAGAATGGTTGTCCCTAAATAAATTCTCATCTCCCGTTTTATTCGATATTGATGGTGAGTTTAAAAGGGACAATATCAAAGACAAAAAATTAACTTCAATTTCATTTGTAGTGAAAAAAGGAAGCATTATTGACTTCTCCAATCCTTCTCAACCGGATTTTGAAAAAGTGCTTAGGGAGTTATTGTCTCAAGATTGAATTCAATTTTATCTTGAAGTTGAAAAGGATTTGCTAAAAATTGATTTCATTTTAACCACTCAATTCACAGCTTCCACCGTATATCCAGCTTTTCTGAGCAGAGAAATGACTCCCGTTTCGGAGGGGAGATGTCCCGCACCGACGGCGATGAAAGTTGAACCTTCCTCAATGTGGTTTTCGATCAGGGGAATCCAGTTTTTGTTTCTGTTGGTAAGCAACTGGTCTCCGAATTCCTGGAAAACACCATTCTCCGTGATGATGCCGTACAATCCGTCAAGGTCCTGCTCAAGGTATTTTTGGGTCAGTTCGCCGAACTCTTCCATGCCATTTTCATCGACCACCATTTTGGCCAATTCATCAATCTGGAGTTTTCTTGGGATATTGTCGAATATGCCCATTTGAAAACCAACGGTTTCCAATCCTTTTATTGACATTTCCTGCTCCTTGGCTTTGTCCATAAAGTACATTTCATAGCTGCTCTGGGCTGTGCAGGGAAGCATTTTGAGCATGACCATCGAGGAAAGGACCAAAGGTTTAAATATCCCAAACTGATCAAGTCCTGCGCCATAAGCTTCCAACAGGAATTTATCGAGTGCAACGATCTGTTCGGGCTCCATTTCTTCGGAAATGTTCTTCATCTCAGGATTCATCGATATTTTCTGCATCTCCATCATCATGTTGGGATCTCCCAAGTCGATTTCAAGGACCAATTTTTCGCTTTCCTTCAAGGCATTTTCTATCCGGGCATCCATAAAAAAATCATTTTCACAAATGACATGGATGGTGCCAAACAGATAAGAATCCTGCTTGAGATTCTTTCCGGAGATTTTCCAGAGCAGGGATTTTTCTTCGGTTCCTAAAGTGAATCCCTGATGGATGAATCCTAAAAAGAAAACACTTATAAAAAGGGATTTTTGAAGAGTAATGCGCATGAATTTAATTATTGATGATGAAGACCTTTTGTTACAATCCCAAAAGGGATATTTTTATTTCCTTGTTGAATGACGGGGATAATATTTGACTCCGGACAAGCTCAATAGATCAAATACCTCGCCCTCATTATCTTATACGCATCCAAATCTTTTTGCCAACCCAGTCTTATTTCTGATTCTGGCTTTCCAGCCAAGATGTCCTTCCTGAGTTGGTCATTGCCGGCAAGCTTGTCGAAGAAGTTGTTGAAAAATTTCTCCTTTTTGCCAGACACCTGATAAGCCTCCATGAGGTATTGAAGGGTGAACTGATGGTCCAGGGATTCATTTCTCAGGTCCCTGCCAAAGCATTCCTTGTTCTGCTGCGGGGGTGTTTTGGACATGCCCACGATGCTGACGGGCGTGAAGCTGAAGTCCCCGTATTTTTTATCGGGAAATCCATAAACCTGAAAAGGAAAATAGGTGCCGCGGCCAACGGATACATCTGTTCCCTCAAAATAACAGAGGGAAGGATAAAGTCGGATTGCGACATCGTTGGGCAGGTTGGGGGAGGGTTTGATGGGCAAGCTGTAGGCTTTGGCATGGTCCCAATGTGCAACAGGGATCACCGTGATATCACTCTTGATTCCGCCTTTCAACCATCCTTCTCCATTGATCATTTTTGCCAATTCACCGACGGTCAACCCATGGACCACTGGGATGGGATGCATGCCCACGAAACTTTCAAATCCCTTTTTCAATACCGGACCATCGATATAATTGCCGTTGGGATTGGGTCGATCAAAGATCAATAGCGGCATTTTGTTCTCGGCACAACTCTCCATCAGGTAATGGAGTGTACTGATGTAGGTGAAAAATCTAACCCCAACATCCTGAAGGTCATAAATGATGATGTCCAAGTCCTTCAGCGATTCGGCCGATGGTTTTTTGTTGTTTCCATAAAGCGAAACAATGGGAAGTCCCGTGCTCTTGTCAATTTCGCTGTTGACAGTTTCTCCAGCATCGGCATCCCCTCTAAAGCCATGCTCTGGCACAAAAACCTTCACCACGTTTATGCCTTCCATCATCAGGAAATCCGCCAGGTGCATATTGTCTTTTGAGGAGAGGATACTTGTTTGGTTGACCACCAAGCCTACGCGCTTTCCCTCCAAAAGTGGCAAATACGCTTCCGGTCTATCGGCAGCTGGCAAAATAAGGGTATCCTGCTTTTCAACTTCCTTCATGGGGACTTTTTCCGGGCTTTTGCAAAAAGCCATGAATTGAAGTAAAAAAGTCAAGAGAAATGTTATTTTAATATGCTTCATGTTATTTTGCGCTAGATTTGCACCAAATTAAATAAACTTCATTGAACCTTTCCTATTTCATTGCCAAAAGAATCAGTTTTAAACGTACAGGAGGCTTCACGGGTACCATCCACAGGATTGCGGTGGCGAGTGTCGCCATCGGTTTGGCCATTTCCCTGATATCTTTCATGATCTTGGGCGGTTTTCAAAATGAAATTTCGAACAAGGTTTTTAGTTTTACCGGACATTATCAAGGCATGAAATTCATGTCAGGAAATGCTTTCGAAGAATCACCCACTTCCACGAAGTCGGATTTTTACCAAAACTACCCCGAGGTCGATTTTATCAAACATGTTCAGGTCTATGCCCATAAACCTGGTTTGCTCAAAGGTGACCAGGAAGTTGAGGGTGTCCTGTTGAAAGGCGTCGACAAAAATTTTGATTCCTTGACTTTCAAGGCATCCATCACCAAGGGTAGATTCATCCATTTTTCGGATTCTTCCGCCAGCAATGAAATCCTCCTTAGCAAAAAAGTGGCCAACAAGCTGCTTTTGGATGTTGGAGAAAGCGTCACCATGTACTTTGTCCAGGAGCCCCCAAGATTCAGGAGATTTGAAATCGTGGGTTTGTACGAAACCTATCTGGAAAATTTTGATGACAAAATCCTGATTGGGGACATCCAAACGATTCGGAATCTCAATGGATGGACCGATGACCAAGTGGGCGGTTTCGAGATTTTTGTGGACGATCCCTCCAAATTGGACGTCTACATCGATCCTTTGTATGAGATCATGGATTTTGACCTGAAGTTGATCAAGATCACGGACAAATACCTGGAGATTTTTGATTGGTTGACCCTGCTCAACAACAACGTATACGTTTTCCTTGGATTGATCTTGTTTGTGGCGGCCTTTAACATGGTGTCGATTCTTTTCATCTTGATCATGGAAAGGACCCAAATGATCGGTATCCTGAAAGCCGTCGGCGCAAAAAACTCACAAATCAGAAAAATATTCGTGTGGAATGGCATCCGGATCATTGGTCGGGGACTGTTGATCGGCAATGCAATCGGATTGGGACTCGGCTTTTTACAAGACCAATTCAAACTGATCCCCTTGGACCCTGAAAGTTATTATATGGCTTTCGTGCCGATTCATTGGAATTGGCCGGTATTTATCGCGATGAATCTGATGATCTTGCTGGTTACCACACTCGTGCTTTTCGTGCCGGCAATGCTCATCAGCAATATCAAACCCATCAAGGCAATTCGCTTTGATTAGGTTTGTAGCCTTTGAAGATACTTTTCAGTTTCAAAAATATCACGCCCAGTACCGCTTCACGAAAAATGTTTTTGCTCATTTTGGAAGTTCCTTTGGTTCTGTCCGTAAAGATGATCGGTACTTCCACGATTTTGAAACCCAATTTCCAGACGGTAAATTTCATTTCAATTTGGAAGGCATAACCGATAAAACGGATGCTGTCCAAATCAATCGCTTCCAACACTTTTCTTCTGTAGCATTTGAATCCTGCAGTGGTATCCTTGATGGGGATTCCGGTGATAAACTGGACATATTTGCTCGCCATAAAAGACATCAGGACCCGGCCCATCGGCCAGTTCACGACATTCACTCCTGTGATATAGCGGGATCCAATTGACATGTCAAATCCTTCTTCTGCACAAGCTTTGTAGAGTTTGATAAGGTCCAAGGGATTGTGTGAAAAATCGGCATCCATTTCAAAGATGAATTGGTAACCGGAATTCAAGGCAAATTTAAACCCTTTGATGTATGCGGTTCCCAATCCCAATTTACCTTCTCTTTGAATTATGTGAAGTCTTTCCCCAAATTCATTTTGGAGCGCCAAGACTTCTTGGGCGGTCCCGTCAGGGGAATTGTCATCAATGATCAATAAATCGAAATCACCTTCCAGTTCCATTATGGAAATGACCATCTCTCGAATGTTTTCGAGTTCGTTGTAAGTGGGGATGATGACGAGTTTTTCTTTTTGCATACGATTGGACCCCAAAAGTATAATAAATTGATAGTTTTTTTTTGTTCGGTTTAATAAAATGCAGAAGTTTGGCCAAATTCACCATTAATCTTTAAACAAAAAACCATGCGTATTGCTGTAGTTACCTATGAATCAAAGATTTCCTATGCGGCAACCAACGTTTTGGATGAAGATAAAATACTGGCGGAAATCCTGATTGATCTGGGTTTGGAATTCAAATTTGAGATTTGGTCGGACACTTCGGTGAAATGGGAAACATATTCGCATCTGCTGGTCAAATCCCCATGGGACTATTTTGATCGGTATTCGGAATTTTTGGACTGGTGTCAGCGCATCAAGAAACTGGGTATACCGGTTTTCAATGACATCGAAACGATCCTTTGGAATTCGGACAAACGATATTTGGAGGAAGTCCAAAAGCAGGGATTTCAGATTGTGCCGACCCGCTTTTTATCCAAGCAACAACCCTTTGACTTGGCCGAGTACTTTGATGTTTTTAAGACGGACCAACTGGTGTTGAAGCCCACCGTCAGTGGAGGAGCCAAAAACACGATCAAGTTGGATCGGGAAATGTGGCTATCCAAAAAGGAGGAGATGATTGGATTGATGGCGACAGAAGATTTCATGGTGCAGCCATTTGTCAAGCAAATAGTGGAGGAGGGCGAATATTCTTATTTGTATTTCAATGGGAAGTTTTCCCATGCCGTACTCAAAAGTGCCAAAAAAGGAGATTTCAGGGTGCAACATTTTTTTGGGGGAAATATCAGTAAAGTCCTTCCCAAACCTGAAGATTTGAACTGTTTACAGCAATTAGTAAATGCTTTTGCGAAGAATTGTCTTTATGCCAGGGTAGATGGCGTTTGGATTGAAGGTGTCTTTTATCTGATGGAATTGGAGTTGATCGAACCCTATCTTTTTTTGTTTATAGAAGAACAAGCGATCCCCAATTATCGCGGGGCAATCAAGGAGAAACTGGATCTGATTTAGGCAGAATCCAGTGTTTTATTTTTAGGCGTGCCAAAGTGCAATTGTTTTTTTCAAGCAATACTTTGGATTTTGTGTTTTGCAAAAACCTTCTAAAAGGCTCTACTTTTCGACGAAAGTTGATTTTTGATTTTCGTGTTCATACTGCGGTAACCCATCTCCAATTCCAAGAATAATCAAGCCATTTAGGTTTTGGAGGAGAAATTTTTAGAACCATAAAATCAGAATTTATTTCGATTTTTTCAATCTCCCTAAATCCAAAAGGAAAATGGGGGTCGTATATGTGGTCAAACGAAATTGAAAGACCATGATTAAAAAGATTTTGATAGGAGCTGTTGCCATCGTACTCCTTTTGGTAGCGACGCTGGCCATACACATTTACTTGGTGACACAACCCAAAGAAGGTGCAATGCCTACCATGACCATGAGCCGTATTGATTTTCCCTCCGCTTTGGATTCTTTGGAAGGCTATGCGATCAGGGATTTTGTCAAAAACACGGATGGCATGAAAGATACCCGAGTCAATCTTTCTATGGGGCACCTTGTCTGCCTTTATGACCGCAACCAAAAATCGCCACAGGAGATCGTGTCTGACATCAATGACAATTTCATGACTTCTGCTGTGCTTTTCCAACCCTCAGACGACATGCTGGCGCAAAGCTGTCCTGCAATCAACAAAAGCTCCCTCACTTATAAATTGGGGGCATTTTTCCAAAAAACCTTTGAAAATTAATTATAACTAAATTTTAACAACTATGAGAAAGGTAAATTACTGGTTAGCCAGTGCGCTTGTTGGGTTTTCTGTCGCCTTGTCTTCCTGTGACAGGGAGGATGGACCGGAACCCATTATGGATGATTCGTTTTATTCCACCAAGTTGGGTGGAGAAACCAGAGTGGCTGATCCCATGAATTCGGGTCAGATGATTGAGCAGGGTTTCTTGAACCTCAGAACCGTCGTGACCAATACTGTTGTTACCATCGCCACGAATGAAGGTGGGAAGTATGATGCCTTACAGCCTTATTTCAGCGTATTGTTAAGCGAGGTTGGAAGAGGTGAAACCTCAGGTCTAAACCATTTGGTAATGGAGTTTTCAGAATTTTTGGCGCAAGCCACAGGTTCGAAAAATTTCAGTTATACGGGGTTGAGCATGGCAGATGCGCACAATCCTGCTTTGCATTCCAGGATGAATGGAACGATCAACAATGCAGATTATGACCTCTTCATCGGTGCAGTGGTGGAAGGTGCAGCCCAGGCTGGAATTACTTCTGCTGACGTGATTGGACCTGTTGGACAGTTGTTGGAATCTGTAAGACAACCCATTGTACAGCGTGCCGATGGAGCATCGCTTGACCTTTATTCCCGATTGGGTGGCTCTGGTTTAGTTGCTGATCCCGATAACGAAGGTCAATTGATTGAGGCTGGATATATTCCATTGAGAGCGGTGGTGACGGGTACTGTATTGATCATTGCGACCAACGAAGGTGGCAAATACAATTCCCTTCAACCTTATTTCTCAGTACTTTTGGCAGAAGTTGGTGCGGGAAATACTTCGGGTTTTACCATGCTGGTATCTGATTTCAGTGATTTGTTGGCCGAAAGCATCGGTTCTCAAAACATCGAATACAATGGTTTGAATATGGTTGATGCACACAATCCCGCTACCAATCCCAGAATGACTGGTTTGATCACTTCAGCAGATTACGATCTGTTTATTCAGGCTGTAGTGGAAGCTGCGGTTGAGTTGAATGTACCTACTTCCGTGATTGGTGAATTTGGAGGTCTTTTGACCAGCCCAGGTTTAAAAGGAGCGATTGTACAAGGCTAAAAATATTAGTTTGGTCAAAAATTGATATGGACTGGAAAATGAAGAAATTCAACTTCCAGTCCATATTTTTTATAATACTCCTTTTGTACTTGGGAGTTGATTCAGTGCTGTTTGATCTTTTTGTACGGCCATCTTGATGGCTCTTGCAAAACCTTTGAAGATCGCCTCAATTTTATGGTGCTCATTGTTGCCTTCTGCCTTGATGTTGAGGTTGCACTTGGCAGTGTCGCTGAAGGATTTGAAGAAATGGTAAAACATCTCCGTAGGCATTTCCCCGATTTTTTCCCTTTTGAATTCGGCTTCCCAAACCATCCAAGGTCTTCCTCCAAAATCAATGGCAACCTGTGCCAAGACATCGTCCATGGGAAGCAAAAAGCCATATCGGTAGATTCCCTTTTTATCACCCAATGCCTTTAAATAAGCTTCGCCCAAGGCCAAAGCGGTGTCCTCGATGGTGTGGTGCTCGTCGATATGCAAATCCCCCTTCACCTGAATGTCTAGATCGGTGCCGCCATGTTTCCCCAATTGGTCGAGCATGTGGTCAAAAAAGTGGATGCCTGTACTGATATTTGTTTTGCCGGTACCGTCAAGGTTGAGTTTGATGTTGATTTCCGTTTCTGAGGTTTTTCTTTCGACGGTGGCGGTGCGGGAAGGATACTTCAGGAATTGATAGATTTCCTCCCAAGAGTTTACACAGATGGTCGGCTCTTCATAAGTTTCGCCAATGAAAATGGATTTGCTTCCCAGATTTTTGGCCAATTGAATATCTGTTTTTCGGTCTCCGATGACAAAGGAATTTTCCAAATCATAGGTCCCGTCAAAATACTGGCCCAACAAACCTGTTCTTGGTTTGCGGGTAGGAAGGTTTTCATGCTCAAAAGAACGGTCGATGTGCACTGCAGCGAAGTGGATGCCTTCATTGGCCAGGGTAGTCATCATCTTATTCTGGGCAGGCCAAAAGGTGTCTTCTGGAAAAGAATCTGTTCCCAAGCCGTCCTGATTGGTGACCATCACCAATTCGTAATCCGTTTCTTCTGCAATCTTTCTTAGGCTGGAAATAGCCATTGGCAGGAATTCCAGTTTTTCCAGGCTATCTACCTGCATATCAATCGGTGGCTCGATAATCAAGGTCCCATCTCGATCGATAAAAAGTACTTTCTTCATGGTTGTTCTCGGTTTAGGATGATTTTTGTTTTTTATCCCACTACTGGGAATTTCTTCAGCGTTTTGATCAATGCTACATTTTCCTCTCTTGTTCCCACAGAAATCCTTAGGCAATCGTCACAAAGCAAAACCTTGGAGCGATCTCGCACGATGATCTGGCTGTCGATCAGGAAATCATATATTTTTCTTGCTGCCGTGACTTTGACCAATAGAAAATTGGCATGGGAAGGATAAATATGCAACACAAATTCCAAATGGGTCAATTCCTGCCACAAATATTCCCTTTCCAGCAAGATGTCCTTTACCAAGGATTCCATTTTTTCTTTTCCCTCCAATGCCTCCAATGCTTTTTGTTGCGTCAGTCCACTGATGTTGTAGGGAGGTTTGATCAGGTTGAGAATTTTGATGATCTCGGGTGAGGCAAATGCCATCCCCAATCGAAGCGAAGCCAGACCCCAAGCCTTGGAGAAAGTCTGCATCACCAAAAGATTGGGATATTGGTCCAATTCCGTCGTGAAACTTGGCTCGTCACTGAAATCCGTGTAGGCTTCATCCACCACAACCAAACCTTTGAAGTTTTCAAGGATCTTTCGGATATCTTCCCGGACGACTTTGTTTCCGCTGGGATTGTTTGGAGAGCAGATAAAGATGATTTTGGTGAATTCATCTGTGGCAGCCAAAATGGCATCCGGCCTGAGTTGGTAATCTGCGCTGAGGTTGACCTTTTTAATCTGAATATCATTGATTTCAGCGCTCACTTCATACATGCCATAAGTAGGAGGGAGAAGGATCACATTGTCCTTTCCAGGCCTGCAGAAGGCGCGAATCAATAAATCGATGGCCTCATCGCTTCCATTTCCAATGAAAATCTGATTGGGGCGAACATCTTTGACAATGGCCAATTTTTCTTTTATTGCCCATTGGTAGGGATCCGGATAGCGGTTGAAATCCTCCGCCGTGGCCGAACCAAATGGGTTTTCATTGGCATCCAAGAAAATACCCTCCTTTCCTGAGTATTCATCTCGCGCGGAAGAGTAGGGTTTAATATTGGCGATATGTGGCCGAAGCAAAGCCTTAAGGTCGAAAGCCATTATTGGTTGTCTTTTAGGTATTTGAGTCTGATGCTGACCGCATTTTTGTGTGCAAACAACAGTTCGTTCGCTGCCATGACCTCGATGGTTGGACCCAGGTTTTGCAGGCCTTTTTCGGTGATCTTTTGGTACGTGATCTTTTTGACAAAACTGTCCAAGGAAACTCCGCTGTAATTGCGGGCATAGCCATAGGTGGGCAATGTATGGTTGGTCCCTGAGGCATAGTCCCCAGCGGATTCGGGGGTGAAATTCCCGATAAACACCGATCCTGCATTGATGATTCTGGACACGACTTCGTCTTCATTTTCCACACAAATGATCAAGTGCTCGGGGGCATATTCATTGATCAAGTCGATTGCTTTGTCCTGGTTGGGCATCACGAAAGCGACTGAATTTCCCAATGCTTTTTTCGCCATTTCCATTCTGGGCAATTTCTCCAATTGAGTCTCCACTTCCTTGAGGATTTTATTGGCCACTTTTTCGGAGGAGGCCACCAAAATAACCTGACTGTCCACGCCATGTTCGGCTTGAGACAAGAGATCTGCTGCCACAAATGCCGGAATGGCCGTTTCGTCCGCATATACCAACACTTCTGATGGTCCGGCTGGCATGTCTATGGAGACACCTTTCTTCACTGCCATTTGCTTTGCAGCAGTCACGTACTGATTTCCGGGACCAAATATCTTGTCCACTTTTGGGACGGAATCGGTGCCGTAGGTAAGTGCTGCAATCGCTTGTGCTCCTCCTGCTTTTACGATTTTATCGATGCCGATGAGATCCGCTGCATATAAAATCGCAGGGTGAATGTTCCCCTCCTTGTTTGGTGGAGTGCAAAGGATGATTTGTTCACAACCCGCGAGGTTAGCCGGAATGCCCAGCATCAAAACGGTCGAAAAAAGAGGAGCTGTGCCTCCCGGAATGTAAAGACCTACTTTTTGGATGGGAACACTTCTCCGCATGCAAGTTACACCTTCCATCACTTCCATTTCCAAATCTGGAGTGGCTTGGGCTTCGTGGAATTTCTCGATGTTTTCTTTTGCCTGAAGAATCGCCTCCTGCAGTTCTGGGCTTACAAGTGCTTTGGCGGCCTTGATTTCCTCCCTGCTTGCTTGGAGATTTTGGATTTCGACATGGTCATATTCCAAAGCGAATTTTTTCAAGGCTTTGTCGCCCTGTCTTTTCACCTTCCGCATGATGGGACGGACGATCTTCTCTATGTCTTTTGTCTTTTGAACGGGTCTGGCCATTGCTTTTAGCCATTCCGGTCTGGGGGGATTGATAATTATTTTCATAATCTCTGTTTTTTGTCCGAAGCCGAATATCTGTACCGTATCCCCAAAACCAAAAGCCTACCATTTGGAGTTTTTATTTTAGGGCAAGGCAATTTATTGTTGGGAATAAAGCCTAGGGATGTCTTTGTTTATAAATTTCACGTGGGCAGTTGGACTCTTTTGTCATTTTTTGTGGATGACAATAGATTTTAGACCACCATTTTTTCGATTGGTACCACCAAAATTCCTTCGGCACCTGCAGCACGAAGGCCTTCGATGTTTTCCCAAAACTGCTCCTCGCTCAATACAGAATGTACAGAGGACCAGCCTTCTTGAGCCAAGGGAAGAATGGTTGGGCTGCGCATTCCCGGGATCAGGGAAATGATTTTGTCAAGGGAATGGTTGGGTGCATTCAGCAATACATATTTGTTGCTTTTTCCGGTTTGTACCGCATTCATCCTGAACAGCAATTTATCAACAATGGATAGTTTTTCTGGGCTCAGGTTTTTGTTGCTGATCAGAACTGCCTCGGATTTGAAGATTTGTTCTACTTCCTTCAATCCGTTCATCATCAAGGTGGATCCAGAACTTACGATATCACAAATGGCTTCCGCCAAACCGATGCTGGGAGCAATCTCTACAGATCCGCTTATTTCATGGATTTCTGCTTGAAGATTTTTTGATTTCAGGAAATCCCCGAGGATTTTTGGATAGGAGGTTGCTATGCTTTTTCCGTCAAAAAAGGACAACCCTGGATAATCCTGGCCTTTTGGAATGGCAAGGGAAAGCCTGCATTTGGAAAATCCCAGTTTCTTGAGTGTATTGACTTCCTTGTTCTTTTCCACCAACTCGTTTTCTCCAACGATTCCCAGATCTGCGACACCATCGGCCACATAGCCTGGAATATCGTCATCTCTTAAAAAGAGGAATTCGATGGGGAAATTGGTCGACGTGGATTTTAACTTGCCGGTGCCATTGTAAAATTTGATTCCACATTCTTTGATAAGGCTGAGGGAATCTTCACTTAATCTGCCGCTCTTTTGAACCGCTATACGGATAATGTTTTCCATGGATGCAATATAAGTTTAGTATGGGAATACCAATGGTTGTTTTGGATAAATGGGCCGGGCAAATGGTTTACCAGCCTCCAGTGGGCGATATAATGTTGATTTTCCTCCTTAGGAGGAATGGTGGGAATGATGAACAGAATCAGCATGGGCTGATGCGAAAAATTTGGCGGTATGGGAAAGGCGACTGTTCATTTGAATTGTAAAGTTAAAGACCTATTTATAACTACCAAAGAGTTCAGGATGTTTTTATTTTCGTTTTGCCATGAATTTTTAGACCCATAAACTTATCCCACCGAATGCGGCACCCAGAAAACCGCCAACTACAAGTTCCTGGAGAGAATGGCTTCTCTTGACTAATCTTGACCAGCTGATGGCAATGGCGAAAACAAGTAGCGCCAATCCAAACCCGATTGACAATGCAAAGAGGCTCAGACTGATGAAAAATGCTATTGCTGCATGCAACGATGCCTTCAGTTTCAGATTGACAATACCCATGATGAGCAGTAAAAAAAAGAAAACAAGACTTGTCATGATCAGCTCACTCGGCAGTTGGAGGAAATAAAAAAGCAGCAAGAGAACCACGAATAAAATCAGGGCAAAGGGGTAGAAATTTTTCCGTTGTTGTTGGTCGGAAACGTCGAAATTCCCATACTTCCCATTTTTCACCTTTCGCCAATTGTGGAGGGTGATGGGTACCACAACCAATCCAATGACCAAGCCGCTGACCAAAATGGCAGCAGGTCTTTCCATTCTATAGAAACTGACAAAAACCACATAAATGCTGCCCAGCAAGAGGGGGTGGCCAATTATTGAAATCCATTTGGCAAGTGAGAGAGTATTCACGTGTTTGGCTGGATCAAATCCCAGAGATTGCCATATAGGTCGGCGAATACGGCGACTGTCCCGAAGCTTTCTTCAGATTTTTCTCGGATGATCTTGATGTCGTGATACAGGAGATTTTGATAAGTACCTTCGAAATCATCGGTATGCAAAAAAAGAAAAACCCGACCACCAGTTTGGTTGCCAATTGCCATTTCCTGTTCTTCCCCAACTGCCTTGGCCAACAAAACCTGGCAATTACCGGGTTCGGAACCTGGAGGTGCTATTCTTACCCATCTTTTGGTTTCACTCATGACCGTATCCTCTTCCAAGGTAAAGCCAAGTTTGCCTACATAGAAGTCGATGGCTTCATCATAATCCCGCACAACCAAGGCAAATTGGGCAATTGTTTGTTTCATTTTTGGTGATTTTAAAATATTTTTAAACCCATTCAATCCAAATCCATTTCGGGATTCGTATATTCTTTCAGTTAGGTAAATAGTTTGGTTGAATAAACATTTTAGAATATTGGTTTAGTTTGTGGTTCAATTTTTTTTGGTTAAAGGGGAGGCTTCGCAGCCTCCTTTTTCTTTTCAATGAAATTAAAATGCGCAAAAACCGATTCAGCCATCATGCTGTATCCCAGGTCAGAAGGGTGAATGCCGTCCGCGGCAAAAAATTCGCCGGTGAAATCCTGTTTGGAAACGTCAAAATGAAGTGGAATGATTTTTTGGCTGAGGCTTGTGATTTCTGAGGTCAACATGTACCTGTGGATCCGCATGAAAAAGCGGAGCAATCCTGGAATTGCGGGGAAAACATGCACCGGTGGTACCATCGGGATGATGATTTTCTTCACCCCTTTTTCCATTATCAAAAACTGCAAAAACATTTCCAAATCCTTTCTGAATTTTTTCGGATGCGTTAATTTGAAGCAGTCATTGGCCCCGATCATCACGATTGCACTTGTAAATGGCATTTCTTTGGCGGCGGGATTGCCCATCAATAATCCCATCAACTTCCCGGCGCGAAGTCCGTTTTTACCGATGTTGTGGATTTCAAACCCATTGAAAGAGAGCAGGTCAATATTGGAAGCGAAAGTGGTTTGGGGACTGCTTGCGCCGACACCCGCCACGGTAGATTCTCCGATGATCAACAGCGTATTTTCTTTGGAAAGTGAGGGGATATATTGGTAATCGGATTGGGGAGGCAATTTCTTGATTTTTCCCCTTGCTTTTTTTCCAGAAAAATACAAGAAAGGTAAACAAGGGACCAAGAGGACACGCTCCAAAAAATAAAGCAATTGAATTTTCATGGTATTGGTGGATTGTGGTGATTGTACCAATCAGAAATCTATCCGAAACTCTTCAAGAATTCATGAAAAAAGGATAGGGGATTTGGGTGAATGGCATGATCAGGCTTTGGTCTCCTGATCATGCGCAAAACATTGATTTTAAATGCCCTCCAAAGGTTCACAAATCAAACTTTTTGATCAGCCTCCCGATTTCTTGGCCTTGTAACCTTCTTGGGTAAGAAAACCCATTATTTTGTCCCGATGGTCTCCTTGAATGAGAATCTCCCCATCTTTGGCACTTCCACCTACACCGCATTTGTTTTTGAGGATTTTCCCTAAAGCTTTCAAGTCCTCGTCCGAGCCTATAAATCCCTCGATTAAGGTTACCTGTTTGCCGCCACGCGACTTTTTGTCAAGGGTAACTTTTAGCTTTTGGTGAGCAGGGGGAAGGGTTTCCATTTCCTCCTCACCTGAATTTTTGAATTCAAATGCATCGGATGTTGAGTAGACCACACCTTCTCTGCTTTTCCAATCGCTTCCTTTGTTTTTTGCCATTTCCTATTTATTTCACTTTCATTGTCCAAACTGGCCTCTGCGCGTGATTGACGACATCTTCGGCAATACTTCCGCTTAGAAGATGCAAGAAACCCGTACGGCCATGCGTGGCCAATGCAATCATATCGGCATCGATATCCTCTGCATATTCGATTATCCCTTCTTCCTCTGAGGAACTATTGAAAATCTCCACTGAAACATTTTGCAGTTCATTTTCAGAGATAAATGCATGGATGTTTTTAAGCGATTCCCTGCTGTTTTCGAACATGCTTGGCGTATTGATCTTAACCAAGAATAACTCGGCTTGGAGGACCTCTTGAAGTTTTTTCAGTTTTGTCACCACCTTTTTAGAGCTTTCCTGAAAGTCGCTGGCAAAAACTATTTTTTTGATGTTATCCGGGTCTCTTTTGTCTTTGATGGTGATGACGGGGCAAGTGGCATGCCGCACGACTTTTTCCGTGTTGCTACCGATAAGCAACTCTTCCAGTCCACTGGATCCTCTTGATCCCATGACCACAAGGTCGGCACCGATCTCTGCGATTTCCTTGGAGATACCTGCATATGGATTACCAAAAACAAGCTTTGTACTGAAGGAAAAACCAAGGTTTTTGTACATGGCTTCCAGTTCTGACATTTGTTTTTTCCGCTTTTCGACAAGCTCGAGGACAAATATCTGGTTCATTTCATAACCAGTCTCTGCCCCACCCATTGTTCCTAAAGAATGTGCAGTGGGGATTTCGATTACGTGCACCAGTTTGAGATGATGTTTTGTTTTGGCCGCCAATCCGCGGGCAAAATCAAAGGCGTTTTCAGCATCTTTTGAAAAATCGTAAGGTACAAGAATAGTCTTCATGTTTTGAGGGTTTGATTCAGAGTGGAAAATACAAAAAATAAGCTGTTCTTTTAAATTCCTTGCCTACAATTATGAAAAAATTAGTAATCCTAACCCAAAAGAAACCACCCAAAATAATGTTGCGATAGCCATTTTTTTTAAATAGGGATCAATCGATTTCGATTTGGAGACGCCAAATCCAACATGGATCATAAAAGGCAATACGATCAGAGGGGATAATGCCCACCACGCATGCTGGGAATAGGCAAATCCAAGCAAAGCAAAATTGCCGGCAAGAATCAAAACCCAGTTGTAAAGGATTGCCTTTTTCTTGCCAATCCTCACCGGGATGGATTTTTTCCCCGCCTTGGTGTCCGAGTCAATGTCGCGAATATTGTTGATATTCAAAACTGTGGTGCTGAATAGTCCCAAGGAAATAGCGGGCAAGAGGATGGACCAATCAAAACTTAAGGTATGCAGGAAATAAGTACCGATTACCCCCACCAATCCAAAGAAGAGGAACACCGAAATGTCTCCCAAACCGGCATATCCATAGGGCTTTTTTCCCGAGGTATAAGTAATGGCTGCAATGATTGCGGCGATCCCCAATCCCAGAAAAACCAAAAAAAGTTTCCAGTCTTGTAAAGCAAAAAACAGCAGCAGAATTCCACTTACAAGCGAAAGAATCGCGAAGAGAATCACGGCTTTTTTCATTTCGGCAAGACTTATCACACCGGATTGAACCGCTCTCGTGGGCCCCTGCCTGTCCGGACTGTCCGCTCCATGGATGGTGTCGCCATAGTCATTGGCCAAGTTGGACAAGATTTGTAAAAAGATGGTGGTGACGCTTGCCAAAAGAAGGATTTCAAGGCGGAAAGCATTTTGGAATGCGGCCAGAAATGAACCCATCAAAATACTGGACAATGCCAATGGGAGTGTTCTTAACCGAATGGCTAAGAGCCAAGCTTTATTTTTACTTTGCGCTGTAATGTCCAAATCAATATTTTTTAGAGCTAAGAAAAAGACCCAGTTTCCGGCGGAAATGGGTCTTAGGGCAAAAAAACAACTAATTATTATGCTTCAATTAATTTTATGATTTCTTCATCCAAGGGATTGACAGAGGAAGAGAAAAACTGTTTCAATTCACCTTTTTCGTTGATAAAATATTTGCAGAAATTCCAAGAGGGCTCTTTGTCATTCCATCCATTCTGGCTTTTGTCGGAAAGCCATCTGTACAGGGGATGCTTGTCGATTCCTTTCACGGAAATTTTGTCAAACATTTGGAAGGTCACCCCGAAATTGGAAGTGCAAAACTGTTTGATTTCCTCATTTGTTCCGGATTCCTGTCCGCCGAAATTATTGGCAGGAAAACCCAAGATGACCACCTTGTCCCCATAGGTTTCATTCAATTCCTGAAGTTGCTCATATTGAGGAGTATATCCGCATTTTGAGGCGACATTTACCAACAAAATCTTCTTTCCTTTGTACTGGTTGAAGTCGACCTCGTTTCCGTCAATATCCTTCATTTTGAAATCGTAAAATGATTTTTCCATATTCGTTTGATCTATATCAAAGGCTTGGCCCGATTCCACCGGTATTTGTTTTTGAACACTGGAGGTGCATGCCAAAGCGATTAGGGTGAAAATAGTTAAAATTGCTTTCATAGTTACATTCTGTCTGGAACATTTATACCTAATAACTTCATGCCTGCTTTTATTGTTTTGGCCGTCATGGCCGACAATGCTATTCTGAAAGACTGGACTTTCGGGTCAGACTCATTAAAAATGGAGAGGTCTGCATAAAAACGGTTGTACTCCTTTGCCAGGTCAAACAAATATTGCGCCAACAGAGAGGGTGAAAATTCCTCTCCCGCAGCTTTGATCTTCTTTTCGAAATCATACAATACCACGATCAGTTCCCGCTCCGCATTTTCCAATTTATCCATGCCAGCATAACCATTTGTGCTGAAATCCACACCGAGCTGATCGGCCTTTCTTAGGATGGCAGCAATCCTTGCATGTGAGTATTGGATAAAAGGCCCGGTATTTCCCTGGAATTCGATCGACTCTTTGGGATTGAAGAGCATTCTCTTTTTTGGATCCACTTTGAGAAGAAAATATTTCAAAGCGCCCATGCCAAGGGTTTCATACAAAGCGGCAGCTTCCTCTGCGTTGAAACCATCAATTTTGCCCAGTTCTTTGGTGTGGCTTTCGGCAGTGTCGATCATTTCCTGCATCAGGTCATCTGCATCCACCACGGTTCCCTCACGGGATTTCATCTTTCCAGTGGGAAGATCCACCATTCCATAAGAAAGGTGATAAAGTCCATTTCCGTAGGGACGGCCCAATTTGCGCATGATCTTGAACAGGACATCAAAATGATAATCCTGCTCGTTTCCCACCACATAAACCGACTTGTCAAACTTGAAATCCTGGTATTTCAAATCGCAGGTACCCATGTCCTGGGTGATATAGACGGAAGTGCCATCTCCACGAAGTACCAATTTTTCATCAAGTCCTTCTGCTGAAAGATCCACCCAAACGGATCCATCGGTTTTCTTGAAAAAGACTTCTTTTGCGAGGCCTTCGTCCACGATGTCCTTGCCCAAAAGATAGGTGTCGGATTCGTAATAAAACTTGTCGAAATCCACGCCCATTTTCTTGTAAGTGGCATCAAATCCTGCGTAAACCCAAGTGTTCATGGTTTTCCAGAGGGCAATGACTTCAGGATCGTTTGCTTCCCATTTGAGCAGCATCTCCTGCGCCTCCAAGATCAGAGGTGCATTTTTCTTGGCTTGATCCTCAGTTTGGCCTTTTTCGGTGAGTTCTTGTATTTGTTTTTTGTATTGCTGGTCGAAGATCACATAGTATTTTCCGGCCAAATGATCACCTTTCAACCCACTTGACTCAGGTGTCTCTCCGTTCCCGAAGTGACGATACGCGACCATGGATTTGCAGATATGGATGCCACGGTCATTGACTAGATTCGCTTTGATCACATCATACCCATTGGCCTTTAGGATTTCGGATACGGAATAGCCTAGGAAATTATTCCTCAAATGTCCCAAGTGAAGGGGTTTGTTGGTGTTGGGGGAACTGTATTCCACCATTACCTTTTGCCCGTTTTTTGGCAATTGTCCGAAATCGGGATTTTGGTATAAACTGTCAAACACCCCGAGCCAAGCATTTTTTCCAACGGATATGTTCAGGAAACCTTTGACGACATTGTAGTCATCCACCACTTTGGTGTTGGCTTTTAGGAATTCTCCGATTTTGATCCCGGAAGCTTCCGGAGCCATTTTGGTGACTTTGGCAAAGGGGAAAACCACAAAGGTGAAAGTTCCCTCAAATTCCTTCCGCGTAGGCTGAAGAACAAGTTCACCCGCGCTGAGCTCATGTGAAAAAAGTGTTTGGAAAGCTTCTTTTATTCCCGTTATGATCTGTTGTTCTATCGTCATGGCATGAACCGTATTGCACTTGAATTTTTGATGATTTTTTATTTTTTGTCCTGCGGAAATTTCAATTGTCTCTTTCGCAAAACAAATATAATCTTAATGTGTAAAAACCACAGTGAGGAACCACAGGAAATCTATTGTCTTTCTCTCAGGTCAATGCCCTTTTGATTCCCGTTGAATTAAAAGTTATCGACCAATGACTTTGTGGTCGCCTCCAAGATATCAAAGGCGTTTTCTGCCATTAGGTTTTCCGTATCCAGTGTTGGATTCACTTCCACTATTTCCCAACAGCAAACCCTTTTGTCCTTGATCAAAGTGGTGTTCAGTTCAATGGCTTCTTCCACTGTCAGTCCATTGGCGACCGGTGTGCCTGTTCCCACAGAAATGGAAGAATCCAAGCTGTCCACGTCAAAGGAAATGTAGATTTGTTCACAGTCTTTCAGGACTTCCAAGGCTTGTCTGGCAACCTCGGGAACGCCCAAACTTCTGACTTCTTCGGTTTTGAAATTTTTGATGCCGTATTTTTGGATCAAGTGGTCTTCAGGTTCTTCCGTATCTCTCACTGTAATGAAAACGATGTCCTTGGCATTCATCTTTGGGAAATCACCCCCGATTTTTTTGATTTTTTCCCAGTACTGAATGGTTTCATCTGGGATTTCATTGATTTGGCAATCTTTGTTGTCTTCCTGAAGGCACATGGCCAAAGGCATTCCATGCATATTGCCAGATGGGGTAGTGTAGGGCGTGTGCAGATCTGCATGCGCATCGATCCAAATCACACCGAGTCGTTTTTCGGGATTGGCAGATTTAATGCCCATGATGGTTCCTGCCGCTGTGGAGTGGTCGCCAGCCAGGATGATGGGGAATTTCTTTTCCATCCTGAGCAACTCAATGGTACTGTACACATTTTTTAAGATCTGATATACGCCATCAATGTATTTGGCATAGGAATGTTTATTCCCTTTCCAAAGGTAACTGTTGGCATCAGGAACATTGATCGGGTCAAATCGAGAGAAAAAATTTGATTTCTTATCCAAACTCGCAATTTTGAGTGCGTCGATCCCAAGACTTGCGCCACGGGTTCCTGCTGCGATCTCCGAACGAACTTCCACTAATTTGATTTTTCTCATAAAGTTATTCGCGTTGGGCCTGATTGTTATTCTGTTTGACGCCGCAAAAGTAGGTAAAATTGAATGAATAACCAGATTAAGGACTTTCCCTTTAAAGGTTGGTTGTAGAAATGTTCGGTAAAGCCGAGTATAAGCTACAATTTTGGGTGCAAGTAAGATTACAAGATTATTCTTGGATTTGTGAATCATGGGTCTGAAAATGAATCAGTCTTATTATTTTAACTTTTGACAAGCAAGATTCAAAAAGCTAAAATGTATTGTTGTGAATTCTTCACCAAACAAATCCAGTGAAGACTTTTTTCTCAATCCTAATATCGATAATATAGTGTGACCGATTGCTTGATTTCAGGTCTAGTTTACATTCCGTCCAAGAATATTCTTCCATGCCGCTTTCTTCCAAACTTCCCCATGTTGGGACTACGATTTTTACCATTATGTCAAAATTGGCCACAGACCATGGGGCTATCAATCTTTCGCAGGGTTTTCCCGGATTTGATTGTGATCCGCATTTATTGGATTTGGTGACCAAATACATGAAGGCTGGATTTAACCAATACGCGCCCATGAGCGGTGTGCCAGTGTTGCGGGAGCGACTGGCAGAAAAAACCAAATTGTGTTATGGGGTAGAATATGATTTCGAGGAAGAAATCACGATCGTGTCGGGCGCCACAGAGGCCTTGTATGCGGCAGTAACTGCTGTGGTGAAAAATGGAGATGAGGTGATTCTGCTGGAACCGGCCTATGACAGTTATGCTCCGGCGGTGCTTTTAAGTGGTGGAATTCCAATTTATGTCCCGCTTCGGCTACCGGATTTTTCTGTGGATTGGGACTTGGTCAAATCCTCGATAACAGAAAGAACAAAACTGATTATGGTCAATACTCCCCATAATCCAAGTGGCCATGTTTGGAACCAAAATGATCTGAACACCTTGGCCGAGATAGTCCAAGACCAGGATGTGTATGTAATCAGTGACGAAGTGTATGAGCATATCGTTTTTGATGGACGAAAACACCTTTCGCTGATGACGCATCCGATATTAAGGGAAAGGACTTTTGTGTGCGGTTCCTTTGGCAAAACGTTCCATGTTACCGGCTGGAAAATCGGGTATTGTCTTGCCCCAAAGGAATTGACCAAGGAATTCCGCAAAATCCATCAGTTTTTGACTTTTAGCACTGCTACACCCTTGCAATATGCTTTGGCTGAATACCTGGAGAATTCTTCCCGATATCTGGAACTGCCTTTGTTTTACCAAGATAAAAGGGATCTGTTTTTGGAGGGTTTGAGGCAGACATCATTTAAGTTTTCTCCTGCTGAGGGAAGTTTCTTTCAAATGGTGTCTTTTGGCCACTTGACTGATGAATCGGATAGGAATCTAGCTGTCCGACTCACCAAGGAGATCGGGGTGGCCAGCATTCCCGTTTCTGTTTTTTACCAAGGGAAAACCGATCACAAATTGCTGCGTTTTTGCTTTGCCAAAACCGATCGGGATTTGGAAATGGCTTTGGAAAAACTGGCAAAGTTGTCTTTTTAAGAACGCTTCAAAATATCAAATAAACGATTGATTGCGTTTCGAGAAAACCAGCTTTAGATGAAGATTGAATTTGGCCTGATGGAAACTATGTTAATTTGATTAGCTTTAAAATCTATTTTAAGTATTAATCACCACAAATCAATCATGAACGCCTTATGAAGAAGTACTTTTTGTTTTATCTGCTTTTCTGCGCCGGCTTTGCAGAGGCCCAGCAACTCAACGTAGGCATCCGCTTGCAGAAAACCCACCAGATGTATTGGGAAAACGGGGTTTCCGCCCAGTATTCCTTTGCGAATTTCAAACCGGATCGACTTTTTGTGGGTTTTGATTTCGTGACTTCCCGGCTGGGAACTGCTTTCAATTCCAATGCACTCAAACAGGACAGTTATATATTTTCAGGAAGCTGGCATTTTTTCAAAAAGCGCCAAGTGCATCTTGTTGGTAGATTGAATGCGGGTTATTTGAATACCGACTTGGAAGAAGATGTTTTTGCTGAACTCCCATCCTCCGCTGTCCTCATGGCGCCTGAATTGGGCTTGAATTATTCGCCAAAGAATCTCCCATTTTCTTTCAATACTGGAATTGGGTTTTATGTCAACACGCAGGAGGAAAGCAAAACGCCCGGAACGTTCCAACCGCTTTATTATCACATGACTTTGTACTACAAACTTTTTGAAAACAGAAAATGAAAACTCTCTTGAAAAATATTTTGATCGCTGGCCCTCTATTCTTGACGGCTTCACTCTTTTTTGCTTGCAGCGATGCACCTGAAATCACCGATTCGCTTCTTGATGGGGACGTGCTGTTTGATCCCTCGCTTTATGCCCCTGAGGAGTATCTGGTCTCCGCAAAATTCCCCAATCCGAGTGCCGATGACCTAGACAAACACATTTTGATTGCTTCCCATGGTTACTCTGCTTCCACCTTTGAGTGGCAGGAATTTGTGGATTGGTCAGCCGATGCGGACTATAGGGTTTCCTCTCTCTTGTTGGATGGGCATGGCCGCACTTATGGAGATTTCAAAGCCTCCAAGTGGGAAGATTGGCGTGCCGCCATTATTCGGGAATTTGAGTTGTTGGAAAGACTGGGCTATACCAAAATTAGTTTTGTGGGTTCTTCTACAAGTGGAGCATTGCTTTTGGAGTTGATGGAGACAGGTTATTTTGACAAGCATGTAAAACCCAAAAACATTTTCTTTGTCGATCCAATCGTGGTGCCTACGGCAAAGCTTCAAACTATCGTGGATATCGTCGGGCCCATGTTGGTCTACCTCGAAGCCGATCAGCCGGCTGAGGAAGATAAATACTGGTACCGCTTCAGACCCTACCAAACGATAAATGAGCTCAATGAAGTCATACAAAAAGTCCGAAAAGGTCTTGAAAAAGGAATTGTCGCACCCAGTGGAACATTCATCAAATCATTCCATTCAAAATTTGACCCTACCGCCAGCACGACGAGTACAGTTCTTATCTATAAAGGTCTCCGGCTTTCTGACGGGAATAAAATAGAGGTACAGATCATGGATTCAGAGATTCATGTTTTCACGAGATTGAGCCTGAGGCCGAGCGTCTCACCGCTGGAGCGAAGCAATCAGCAGAATGTCTTTACACAAATGGCAGCGAAATTGAACTAGGGTTGGTTCGGGATTGGGCATCAAAGGATTGCTTATAAAATCATCAGTATTGTTGGGTTTAATTTCCTTTGCTTGTTTTTTCCATTCAACCCGTTTTATGCATTTCCAATCCCATTCCATCCTAAAAATGATTCATCATCAGTCGGTTGTCTACTGTTTATGACTTCACCGTTTTGGTACAATGCCTTATTCTCCACAGGGTTTGATTTTCTTGCAGTTTCAACACCTATTGGAGAACCTATTGCATATTTTGGCTTCAAATAAAGCCAAGGCAGAAGCAATCTAAGAAGGCTGAAATGTTTTTGAGCGAAGTGAGAAAGTGATTCATTATTTTAGGGTTTCGAATCTTCAAATCTTTGGGATAATTGCCAACAAAAGTGAATCCATTCGTTTGGAAAAATTCAACAAGTGTATTGAATCTAAAAAAATCATCATAACCACATAACCAATTGCTTATGAAACCCATCCTTGATGTCAATGAATTGCCAAGTTTAGCGCAGCTGGAAAACTTGGTTCTTGTGGATGCCCGTGCAGGGAAAGATGCCAAATCAAATTATGAAGCGAAGCATTTGCAAGGTGCAGTATATGTGGATTTGGATCTTCAGCTGGCCCATATTGACGAGGATTTTTCCAAAGGGGGAAGACATCCCTTGCCGCCCCTCAAACAGTTTTCGGAAACCTTGTCCGCGCTTGGCATTTCAGAAAAAAGCCATGTGGTGATTTATGATGACAAAAATGCATCAAATGCTTCCGCCCGGCTATGGTGGATGTTGGCATCCATCGGTCATAAAAACGTACAGGTGCTTGATGGTGGGTTTCAGGCAGCGGAGAAAGTGGGTTTTCCAATGTCCTCTGGAATGGAAACGGTCAAAAAGACCCCACCTTATCCAGTAGAGAAATGGATGCTTTCCATTGCCAATATGGCTGAAGTAGAAAAGGTTTCCCAAGACAAAGACCACCTTGTGATCGATGTCCGGGACGCAAATCGATACCATGGCGAAACGGAACCGATCGATTTGGTTGCCGGTCATATTCCCGGAGCAAATAATGTCCCTTTTACGGAAAACTTGGATGAGGACGGTTTCTTTCTTTCTCCCGAAACCTTAAAGAAAAAATATGAGGGAATCTTAGCAGGGCGAAAATCAAATGAGGTGATCGTGCATTGTGGTTCAGGCGTCACAGCTTGCCACACCTTGTTGGCTATGGCGCATGCTGGTTTGGAAATACCAAAACTCTATGTTGGCTCCTGGAGCGAATGGTCAAGAAACAATAAACCGATGGTCACCAAAGAAAATTGACAGTCGAACCTTATTTTGGCCTAATTGTGGCTCTTGGTAAAACAAATAAAGCAAAGGAGAAGGTTGTAAAGTGAATTGAACCCAAAAGGAAAACCCTGCAATCCATAACTTTTCAATTGATTGCAAAAAAAATTCCAATTGGGAAAGCGAATAAAAAAAGATGAAAAACGAATTACTGGTTGTAATAGGAGCAAATGCTGCGGGAATGAGTGCCGCTTCCAAATTGAGAAGGCTGGATATCAAAAAGAAGATTCTGGTATTTGAAAAAGGAAAACATCCCTCATTTTCTGCCTGTGGAATACCGTATTTAATCGGTGGAGAAGTAAAATCTGCAAAAAAGCTGATTGCCCGAACACCAGAAGAATTTCTATTGAACCAAAATATTGAGGTGAAAATCCAACACGAGGTGCTCGAAATTGATGTATCCAAAAAAAGAATTTTGATACTGAGCCTCCTTGATAAAACAGAATTCTGGCAAAAATACGATGATCTCTTGATTGCAACAGGAACATCCCCGATTTCACCCAAACTTCCAGGGATTGAAGCCAAGGGCGTATTTGCATTTTCCTCACTGGAATCCGGAAAATCTGCGGACCGATACATCCAAAAGCACCAGCCAAAAACAGCGGTGATCATCGGTGGTGGATATATAGGAATAGAAATGGCAGAAGCCCTTCTCCACCTGGGTATGAAAGTGAGTCTGATTGATATGGCGCCACAGGTGATGGCAACCTTAGATCCAGATATGTCTGAGATTATCGCTGCCTATATGAAAAAGGAGGGTGTTGATCTTTTTCTGGGACAAAAACTGGAGTCCTTGGAAATGGACGTATCCGGAACGGTATCAGTTGTCGTGACTGACAAGAAGCGCATCAAGGCAGACTTGGTCATTTTGGGAATAGGAGTGAAGCCCAACTCGAAGATAGCAGAAGCTGCAGGTCTACAGATCGGTGCCGGCGGCGCCATTCAAGTGAATAAAAAACTGGAAACTTCTGCAGAACATATTTGGGCAGCAGGAGATTGTGCAGAGTCGTACCATTTGGTCAGTGGGAAAGAAATTTTCATTTCACTGGGTACAGTGGCCAACAAACATGGGCAAATCGCTGGGATCAATATCAGCGGAGGGGAAGCCGAATTCCCGGGAGTCGTAGGAACAGCAATTACAAAATTCAAAGATTTGGAAATTTCCCGTACAGGATTGTCAGAAAAAGAGGCAAACCAAGAGGGGATGGATTATGATGTGGCCCTGATTGAAAGTTCGGTTTTTTCATCCTATCTCCCGGACAGTGAAAAAATCACCGTAAAATTGCTGAGCGAAAAAGCCAGCGGAAGACTCCTGGGAGGCCAAATAGTTGGTGGCAAGGGAGCGGGTAAAAGAATAGATGTGATCGCCATTGCCCTTCAGGCCAAAATGACAGCAAGAGATCTGGTTTTCGCGGATTTGGCTTATGTCCCTCCCTTATCGGGTGTTTGGGATCCCGTTCAGATAGCTGCGCGGCAATTGGTCAAATAAATAAGGCCTTCAAATGCGACTAGGAAATGTGGGAGGGGATGATGCTTTGTTTGGTGTTCGAGGTTTGTCATTTGATGGGGAATAAAAAAAGCTGCTCCAAACCAAAAGAGCAGCTTTCCCAACTTTTAAAAAAATAATAATTAGCTGAATTGCTCAGTGATGTATTCCACCAAACTTTCGTCACTCATTTTGTTCGCCGTACTGTCTTGGGTAATGGTGTTTTTGTATTGTGGAGTTTCAGCCAAATGTTTCATGAATTGTTCCTGAACAATTCCAGTTCCTGTCAAATGCAATTCGTCAACATTTTGCATGTGTGCGGTGATGCTTTTGAAAAACTTTTGGATGGAATCTCTTTCAGCATTGTTTGCTGCATTTTCGTTTGAATTTCCACCTTGAATGTCAGCTTTTTCATGACCTATGATTACAAAATCACCTGAATCTGTATCTTCTCTTCCTACGATTGTAGCGTGTTGAGAATCCAACCAAACTCCAAATTGTTTTTTATTTTTTCCTGACATTTTTATATTTTTTTATATGCAACACAATATTCAATAAGCATGCCATGAAATATTTTATACTTATAATGCAGGTAAAAAAGTAGTTGTTTTATTCAAATAATTTTATGCTGATAAGAAAACTGCTTGGGGAAGCCGTTCAGGTCAAATGTTGATTTTGCAAGTCCAGTCCAAATCAAAAAAATTCCAGAACTCTCCAGTAAAAAGCTTTAGATTCTGAAAGTGTCAAACAATGGTTTTTATTCATCCTATTCCCTACAAAAAAGGTAGGGATAATTGGATAATAAGAAATTTGGGTCTAATTTTGAAAAATAAGTCAGAAATCAAGAGCGTAAGCATGGAAAGAATTATTTTGAAATTAAGGGAAGAGCCGTTTTGGTTGATGTTTTTCAGCATCAGTGCAGTGTTGATTGCTTTGATCGCCGTGAAGTCATTTGCGGGTCTTCTTGGGAATTTCGAGATGGATTATGAAATGTTTTTTTGGTTTTTGTTGGTGGGTTTTGTGGCCCAAACCATCGATGGCGCCTTGGGTATGGCTTATGGAGTCAGTTCCAACTCAATTTTGTTGGGGATAGGGATTCCTCCTGCTGTGGCCAGCGCTTGGGTACATTTTGCCCAAGTCTTTACCAGCCTGGCTTCGGGGTTTTCCCATTGGAAACTGGGAAACGTAAAATGGGACCTTGCTAAGAAATTGATGATTCCAGGTGTTTTGGGAGCGGTTATCGGGGCTTATTTCCTTTCCAATATCGATGGAAACACCATTAAACCAATTATTGCCATTTATCTTTTTATCATGGGATTGATCATCTTGGGAAAAGTGATCCGGAAGAAAAAGAAAGTATTCAACCCAAATGCCAAAAGTCTTCCCTACTTGGCCAGTATTGGAGGATTTGCCGATGCCATTGGTGGGGGAGGTTGGGGGCCAATCGTCAACTCCACCCTGATGGGAAAGGGACAGGTTCCCAGATTTGCGATTGGTACGGGGAATTTTGTGGAAATTTTTGTTTCCTTGGCAAGTGCCACCACTTTTTTGTTTTTTATAAAGGACTTGAGCCTGGCTCCGATTTTGGGTCTGATTCTCGGGGGTGTCATTGCTGCACCTTTTGCAGCGATCATTTGTAAAAAACTCAACCCAAAACTTTTGATGATATTTGTGGGCGTATTGATTATTTTTCTGAGCATCCGCACGTTTTATCTCACACTTGATTGACTTTTGGTTCTGAAAACGAATAGAAAGGTTTCTTTTTTTGTGCTTTCGTTATTGTCTATATACCGAACATGCTGTCAAAAAGAGCCAAATACGCCATTAAAACCATTCTTTATCTTCATGAAAACGATCAAGGTTTACCCATTTCTGCGAAAGTGATTTCTGAAAAGGAAAGAATTCCCTATAAATTTCTTGAAAATATTTTCAGACAATTGAAGACCCATCAAATCTTAAGAACAGTAAGGGGAGCGGAAGGAGGATATATTTTGGCCAAAGATCCAAACGAAATCACCATTGCCCAAGTCATGCGGGTCATCGATGGCCCCATTGGATTGATTCTTTGTGTTTCGGAAAGGTTTTACGAATCCTTTCTGGAATGTATCGATGAGGAGACATGCAGAATCCGAAAACTTTTTGGAGAATTCAGAAATGGAATGCTCCCCATTTTGGAAAAATCTGTGGTGGAATTGGCCAGGCTTTAATAAATTACATCCTCATTTTATTTCTTGAGTTCCTCTGATGCACCATGGGGTTGAATTAAGTCTTCAACCCGTATTGTACTTTACCATTTCTATTCCAGTCCTAAATAAATTAATAATCAATGCGTTATACATTTTTTTGACTTTACCATATCGGTGTCAGGAATCAGTCTCCCAATGCTCTGATTTTCTTTCGGTATCAAAATCCTAAGATAGCCTAATGCATATTTCCAACTTACTTAATCAAGTTAGATGCTTTACGTTACTTTTTCGATATCTAAGAATTCGGGTTTAACGATGGATTTTCCTGTGATTGGAAAAAAAATAAATCAAATACCCTATAAAAGTTATAGGGTTATTAGGATAATAAAAAATGATCGCTTACTTTTGAAATGTGGTCATCTAAAAAAGCCAGTTTTATCAAAACCAAAATTTAAAGCCGATGTCAGTATCCAACCGTATTTCTTCCGCAAACGCACCAGCGAACTCAAATTTTGCTTTCCAAAAAGTGAGCAAAACCCAAACAACTGTAGAAAACCCTCTCAGTGTCATGGATTTGATGGTTGCATGCGGAATCGTACAGGTGACAGAGACGGCAAGCTTTGATTTCCCCAACTTTCCAGAAGCAAAGAAAAGCTTTCAGGTAATCTATTTTGAGCTTTCTTCCGATTATGCAACACATACAAGTTTATTTGGAGGCTTGGTCAGTCTTGGCAAGCCAAATGGAGTCATCCTTCAACAAAATCGGGAGCTGGGAAATTTTACACTGAAGTTCTATGCATCGAATTCCGAAACCGTGAAAAGTTACCTTCAAAAAATATTCGGAATCGTGGAGGAGGAAATCAGGTTCAAATCCATCCTCAAAAAAATCATCCAAAACCAACAAAGGTTTGAAAATGAAGAGCAGTTGCTCAAAAAGGAATTGTTTTATTAATTGGATTCAAATATATTTTCCAATTTTCATTCATTCAAGATCATGATATAAAGAGGGGAAGGGCCAAGAGGTTTTTCCCCTCTTTCGTTTGAATTCCCAATATTAAAAGCAAATTTTACAGCCTGTAACATTGTAACCATTCTGATACTTGAAATGAACAAATACATTGACCTCATCGAGCAGACTTTTGATTTCCCCACTAAGGAATTTAATGTAGAAAACAACGAGTTATATTTTAATGGTGTGAATTTGATGGAAATCATTGCCACGTATGGCACGCCATTGAAATTGACCTACTTACCCAAGATTTCAGAAAGCATCCAGAATGCCAAGTCCTATTTTGGGAATGCAATGAAATCGCACGATTACAAGGGATCCTATACCTATTGTTATTGTACAAAATCCTCCCATTTCAGTTTTGTTCTGGATGAGGCCTTGAAAAATGATATTCATATCGAAACCTCCTCGACATTTGACATTCCCCTCGTCAGGAATCTTTTTGAAAAAGGAAAAATCACCAAACAGACCCACATTGTCTGCAATGGTTTTAAAAGGGATCTTTACAAGCAATACATCACAGAATTGCTGAATGATGGATTCGAAAACTGTGTGCCGATTTTGGACAACCTGACGGAAATAGACTACTATTTGGAGCATGTGAAAGTTCCTTTCAAAGTGGGGATTCGGATCGCTGCCGATGAGGAACCCAAATTCGGTTTTTATACGTCAAGATTGGGCGTGAGATACAATGACATCATCAGCCTTTACGAGGAGAAAATCAAGGACAATCCAAATGTGAGCCTGAAGATGCTCCACTTCTTCATCAATTCCGGTATCCGCGATACGGCATATTATTGGTCTGAATTGACCCGTTTTATCCAAAAGTATGTGGATTTGAAAAAAATATCACCCTCTTTGGATACCATGGATATCGGTGGCGGATGGCCGATCAAAACCAATGTCTTCTTCGATTATGATTACCAATATATGGCCGATCAGATCATCAAGAACATCAAATGGATGTGTGCCAAAAACAATACGGTTGAACCGAATATCTTCACGGAATTTGGAAGCTATACAGTAGGGGAGAGCGGTGCTGTTTTGTACTCGGTCCTGAACGAAAAGCTCCAGAACGACAAAGAGCTTTGGTACATGATCGATGGATCCTTCATCACCCAGTTACCAGACAGTTGGGGACTGAACCAGAAATACGTCATGCTTGCGGTGAACAACTGGGACGAGGAATACCACAACATTTCATTGGGTGGATTGACTTGTGACAGCATGGATTATTACAATTCGGAAGCACACCAGTTCAATATCTATCTCCCTAAAATCGAAGAGAAAAAGAAGCAATACATAGGATTTTTCCATACAGGAGCCTATCAGGAGTCTTTGGGCGGTTACGGAGGGATTCAACATTGCCTGATTCCTGCCCCCAAGCATGTGATCATTGACAGGGATGCCGATGGAAATATCTCACATTGGCTATTTGCCCCAGAGCAGACCAGCGGAAGTATGTTGAAGATTTTGGGTTATTGATTTGAGAAGTTTTCTTCTGAATTGTTGGCTTAAATCCTTGCAGGAAATCACTCAAAATCGATATTGATAAAAAGCGAGGAGATTCCAATAGTCCCCATTTGATTTGGTGGGGGGGCAAAAAAATTATATGTTTGCAATAAATTATAGAACATTTCAACTTGATACTTTAACAAGTTGAAATGTTCTGTTGTTTAGGAAAAATCCAAATATGAAAAGATTTACAGTCTCCTTTTTAATCCTTCTCTTTCCCTTTTTACTCCCAGCCCAACAATTATACTCTGGAGCTTATACTTTCAATGGTTTGAAAGGGGAGAGTGTCTTCGAATTTATCCAAGGAAAAAACGAAGAGGTTATCAAAGACGGTAATTTTCAGTTTTTCCGAAAACAAATCGACACGCTTGACAATACGATTTTTTATAGTACCGAGATCATCGGTCAATTCCAAAACAACCTAAAGTCGGGAATTTGGGAATATGAAGATGAGAGACATAATGTTGTCTTGAAAGACATCGAAGATTTTAAGGTGGTTATAGATTTGAACAGTGAGCAATTCAAGTTGAAATCTTCCTATTCCCAGGGAATACCGGATGGTCGCTGGGCTTTTGTCCAAAATGAATTTTCCGAAGGCAAATTAAAACCGAAAGCCCAGGCAGAAGAAATCAGGTTCAAAAAAGGAGATATCGTCGGGAAATTTCAATATAAAGAATTCAACGGCAAGGGAACCCATTTTATTCGAGGAGAAGTGCTTGAGGGAGGCCTGATGAATGGCGAATGGACACTGGTATACGAAGATGGTGGTAGATTCGTATCCGAGATCCGGAAATACGAAAAGGGGTTTCTTTTGGGATTGGTCAAAAGGGATCTTGAGAACGATTCATTGATCGAAGAACTTGTGTTTTTCAAAACTATTGAAAAACTCCAGCTGGTCAACAACAAACAAAACTCAGGTTTCAGAATTGCTGACGAAAAGTTCGGATTGTTTTTTAATGATGGCTTTTTGGAAGATTACAAAGAAGTTATTGAGCAAAATTCTGGCAATGCATTTATCAGTTCCTTTCTTCGCAAGATATTGAAATTCGATGAGGCGTTCGTCAATGCTGAGGGCTTATTGATCGAAACACCGATCCACACCAAGAGGTTTGTCTTTGAGATCAATAGGGATGATCAAAGTGCATTGGTGGGAATTCCTCTAAAATACAATGGCCTTAAAGAGATTGTGACTGAGTATTCAGAAAAAAATGCCTTGGCGCTCAACAGGTTTCAATCTGATTCTTTGGCCAAAGCACATGCGTTTTTTCAGCTGTACAAAGTGAAAATAACACAGCTTGGAGAATTGGTCAAATTGTTTGATTCGAAGGATATCCAATATTTTGATCTTGGATATTTTGAAGAGAGAAGACCTTCCTTTTTGTCTGATAAGGATCTGATCAATTTCACGTTTGGTGACGAGGAAATCCAGAAAACAATCGAGTACACAATAGACGATCAGGAAAAAAGTTTTTTTGCATTGACGGATTCCTATCTCGATCAAATGGTGGCTGAGGTGGAAAGGCAAAAATCCATAGTGGATTTTGCCTTGAGACGGATCGAAAAAAATGAAGGTTTGAGGAATTTGGAAAAGAATATTCAAGTCAAGAAAGAAGCAATGGTTAAGCTATATTCATTTGATGGTGAAGACGGTTTCAGTTCTGAAGAAAAGAGTTTGGTGGAAGCAATACGGGTTAATATTCTGACTACGGCATTCAATCGACTGAATGAAAATTATGCCAAGGAGGATGATTTTGAACTCAAGAACCAGGCTGGCCAGGTGATCTTGGATTTGTTATCGGAAATGGAAATCCAGCACCCAAAACTATTGAAAATCCATGCCGTCAATGCCACATTGGACGACTTGTACATGGAAGAGGTATTCAACCCATTTACCTACACCAGATATGACCAAAGGGTTAAGGAAAGGCTTTTTGAGGCCGGACAAAAGGTTTTTGAATATTATCTGGACCAAATCAAATCTGAGCAGGAATATACCGAGATCAAAACTTGGTTGAATAAAATCGAGAAATTGAACGTCAGAATGCTTGAGTTGTACACAGCCGACACCCGGAGACTGGAAAGAAGGCTCAACCGTAGGGAATCAATCAGTGGATTAAAATCATTATTGGATTTATAATAAAAAATCAATGTTGTTAAAGAATCTTTGTAGAGGGATTAAGGTATTGGTTTTTTTGATGTCAATAACCATAAATCCATCTATCGCTCAAGAAAATACGCTTACGGAAAGGACGAATTTAGCGCCCACAACGGAAAGTTGGAATGGACTTTATTTGAAATTAAGGCTTAGTGATAAGTGGTTTTGGTACCAGGAAAACCATTATAGAAGAAGAAACAGTAGCGACAACCGCGCAGATTTCGTGGGCAGAATGAGTCAGGTTTATAATCGATTTGGTTTGACGTATCTGATTGCAGATAATTTCGAGGTGACTTTTGGCCCTACCTTGGTTTGGAATTATACTCCTGATCCAGAAAATTCTGAATTTGTGAATACCACTTTAGAACCAAGAATATGGCACCAATGGTTGCTCACCCAAAATGTGGGAAGGGTAAAAGTCCTTCACCAATTCCGATTTGAACATAGGTACAAAAGAGATAATTCCATAGGTTCGGATTATTTGTATACCAATAGATACAGGTATAAAATCACTGCTTATATCCCCTTGAATAAGCCAAGAATGGAAAATAAAACCCTCTTCTTGGCCCCATCAAATGAGATATTTTTTGAGACGGGAAATCATATCATAAATATTTTGGAAGAAAACCGAGTCTATACTGCTATCGGATATACCCATAACAATTTTATGTTTTTTGGAGGTCATATGTGGACTTATGGTCCCACTTCCACTCCCGGGACTTTTAGAAATAGACACATCATACGGCTCAATCTAATGTACACCTTGGACTTGCGGAACAAGAGAAGGCCTGTAATCAAAGCCAGAGACCTGAAATTTTAAGAAATAATTGGATATGAGGATGATGAAAGTTGTATTGTTTTTTTTGGTTTTCACAGGTTTTACGAACTTGGCTTCTGCTCAATACAAGGGACAGCAAAGGATTTATTATGCTAATGAATATGCGATAAATACTGGGTTTTTAGGAATGAATTTTACGGGGGAATACTTTGCCTTTGACAATGTCTCCATTGTACCATCCTACAGCATTTTTCTTCCTAAAAAAGGAAAAGCGAGTGGAGTGGATGTCAATATCCGATATTATTTCACAGAAGAAAAACTTCAATTTTACGGTTTGGCCGGATATGGTTACTACACAAGAAAGTTTGAAGCAATTCCCAATGAACGATTGAACTTCAATTCAATCAACATAGGTGCAGGCGGGATCATCAAACTCAGTGACGAGCTTGGGATCAATCCTGAAATCCGTTACCAGACTGACCGAAATGATTTTTTACTGAAGCTAGGGGTTGTCTATTTTATCAATTGACGGTTTTGTCAATCAAAAACTTAGTGGCCTTCAACATGATCAACAATTTGGCCATTTAGGCTGAGGTAAGCGCCCATACAATCCGCCGTCATGCAACTGTGGATGGGCAAAATCCCCAAAAGATCACCAACTTTAACTTTGGCGAGCAATTCATCTGAAGCTTTGATAAGGCCATGTTCCTGGGAAATACTTTTTAGGAATGACCTTTCGCTAGGAATTTCCCATCCATTCTCGTTCAGAAAGACCACTTCCCCAAAGTTCTTTGAACCATCGGGCTCCGTCAATACATCCTTTGCCAAGTGGACACCACCACCGTGAACCAAGATTTCTTTGCGTCCAAGATGGATATCCACTACAGGGACGGCAAGTGCTACAGCAATGTCTTCTCTTTTACAGCTGCCTAAATTTACCTGCATCAGGTCATAAAATACAAAATTACCTGGGCCCATCTCGTCGATGTCTCCAAAATTCTCAATGACCGAGCATCCCGGAGTGTCCCCCGTTCGTGTCACCAATTCGGGATATTCAGACCTGTATTTGTTCTTGAGCATGTTTAACGCGGCTCTCGTCTGGTCATAAAGCTTTTCGATGTCCTTTTCATAATAGGAGTGACCCGCATGGATATAAAATCCCTTGAACTTGAGTTTATCCGTTTTTTTTGCCATCCTCATGATCCCTTCGATCAATTCGAAATCGGTAACCGCAACTCCTGTTCTTCCATATCCCGCATCGATTTCGATGAAAAAGCCCAAAGGATTTTCCAGTTCCATAGCCAGTTTTTCGGTCACGGCCACGTTGATCAGTTGGACCGACAGCGATTGGTCTTTGGCTAAATCATTGATTTTTTTGGTTTCCCTAGGATTGAAAGGGAATGCGATATGGATATTGTCCCAACCTTGGCCACAAAAATATTCTGCCATTTTGATCGATGAAACCGTGATTTCCCGGATACCATATTCCTTTGCCCATTCCCCAATCTGTTGTGATTGGGCTGTCTTAAAATGGGGTACAAGTTTCATCCCGTTCCTTTTGGCTTTATCGGCCATTTTTTTGAGGTTGTTTCTGCAGATCTGCTCGTTGAGCAAAAGGGTGGGGGAGGATATTTGGTCGAGCATAGGTTTTGGGGAAAAAGATTTGAAATTCAATGTTTTTTAATGGCTTTGATACTTAAATGCTTGAAATGATCTGGCGTGTTTCCATTGTGGGGAAGATCATTGGGCCGACAATATAGATTCCAAAAAACAGCTGTCCAAACCAATCCTAAAAAATAGCCTTTCAATTTTTGGGATCACTGCCGCATTGCCTTTGTCCAAAAGCACCTTTCTATCCCTTAAACCCGGATTGTGCAAGAAGTTACCGCACAGGGATTGACACTGCAAGAAAATCAAACCATCTGAAGAATAGGACATCGTACCGATTTGGTGAAGCCAAAAACAGAAATAACAGATTGCTTATTAGCAATTTCACCGGAATAGAATTGGGAACGCATAACATGGATTGAACCCCAACTACCCTTCGTAGAATTCCTTTGGGTTTTGCCTGAATTTTTAAACCCCTCAACCTACAAAGCGAAGTATAATTTAAAATATAACCGATTGTCAAAATTTTATGTGTATAAATGACATTTTCACTATATTTCTGCTTTATATTCAATGATTTAACAAAGCCTAAAACCAATGAAGCCTAAACCTCCATTTCCAAATGTTTTTTTTGCTGCCTGCTGTACTTTCTTTGCTTTTTCGATGCTGGCCACTTCTTGCAAAGAAAAACCCCCTGTGGACCTCAGGGAGAAACGACTTGATCAAGCCACTGTTCAGGCCATGGCTGCCGAAATAGAAGCCCTCGTCAACCCGGAAATTGAAGAAGGATTGACGCTCAAATTGTGGGCAGTCGACTCCCTGATCAATGATCCCATTTCCATCAATGTGGACGAGAATGGGGTTTTATACTATTCAAGGACCAACCGTCAGAAAAACTCCGAGTTCGATATTCGGGGTCATCAAAGTTGGGAAATCAGATCGATAAGTCTTCAGACCGTTGAAGAAAAAAGAGCGTTTTTGAGGGAAGAACTTTCTCCGGAGAGAAGCAGTGAAAACCAATGGTTGGGGGATGTGAATGGTGACGGTTCCCACGATTGGAGAGACATGCTGATCGAGAAAGAACAGATTTACCGCGTCATGGACACTGATGGAGACGGATTGGCGGATTATTCCCAGATCATGGTGGAGGATTTTCACGATGAGGTTACAGATGTTGCTGGAGCGGTGATGAAGCGCGGGGATGACCTGTTTGTAGGCGTCGGTCCCGATATGTGGAGACTGAAGGACAACAACGGTGACGGGATTATGGATGAAAAGACCTCCATTTCCCATGGGTATGGCGTTCATGTCGGCTTTGGTGGACACGGAATGTCTGGTCTTGAAGAGGGACCGGATGGAAGGATCTATTGGGGAATTGGAGATATTGGTTTCAATGGAAAAGGTCCCGATGGGACAGAATGGAAGTATCCAAACCGTGGTGTCATCGCCAGGGCCAACCCGGATGGAAGTGATTTTGAGATTTTTGCCATGGGTGTCAGAAATACCCATGAATTTGTTTTCGATGAATTCAACAACCTGATTTCGGTTGACAACGATGGTGATCATCGAGGAGAGAGTGAGCGTTTGGTTTATTTGGTCAATGGATCCGATACCGGTTGGAGGATCAATTGGCAGTTTGGCAAGTACCGTGATCCAGACAACAATACGTACAAGGTTTGGATGGATGAGGGCTTGAATCTCCCCCGTCATGAAAAACAACCTGCCTATATAACCCCTGCTATTGTCAACTATGTCAATGGACCTACGGGAATGGTTTACAATCCAGGAACAGCCTTGAGTCCAAAATGGAAAAACACCTTTTTTGTAGTGGAATTTGTAGGCAACCCAGCCAGATCTGGCATCCATGCTTTCAAATTGAAGCCAAAAGGAGCCAGCTTTGAATTGGCAGAAACCAAGAAGATTTTGGGAGGAGTATTGCCAACGGGTTTGGATTTTGGTCCGGATGGCTCATTGTATTTGTCAGATTGGATCAATGGTTGGGATACCAAAAATTACGGTAGGGTCTGGAAACTGGATGATGCCGAAGGAGCCAATTCTGCTGAAAGACAGGAAACACAAAAACTTATTGTATTGGATTATAAAAAACTCAAGGAAGCCGACTTGGAGAAATACCTCCAACATGCAGACATGAGGATCCGAAGGAAAGCACAGTTCGAACTGGCTACGCGTGGTGACAAGGGGGCAAAAGTTTTTGAATCGGTAATTGCAAGCAAGGACAACCAAGTGGCTCGGATCAATGCCATTGTCGGGATGAGCCAGTTGTCCAGAATGAAGGACATGAAGTACGCAAAAGCTTTGGTGCCTTTGCTCAAGGATTCCGACCCGGAAATCAGGGCCCAGGCAGCTAAATGGATCGGGGATATTCGATTTAAGGATGCGGGAAATGATCTTTTGCCACTCTTAAAAGACGAAAATAGCCGGGCAAGCTTCTTTGCTGCTGAAGCTTTGGGCAGGATCGCTTTTGAGCCGGCCATAAACCCATTGATAGCGTATCTCGAAAAGAACAATGATGAGGATGCTTTTATCCGTCATGCTGCAAGTTTGGCTTTGGCAAGAATCAACAAACCGGAAGCCATCGCAAAATTGTCTTCGCATCCAAGTGATGCGGTTAGAATGGGAGCTGTTTTGGCTTTGAGAAGGATGGAGGACAAGGGGATTGCCAATTTCCTTTCCGATAAAAACGAATGGATCGTCACCGAAGCCGCAAGGGCCATCAATGATGATTTCTCCATTGAGCCTGCATTACCAGCTTTGGCGGATTTGTTGCTCAGTACTCCTTTTTCCAATGAGGCCTTGATCAGAAGAGCCATCAGTGCCAATCTTAGGGTGGGCACGGAAAGATCCATGCAAAACTTGATCGCTTATATGGCGATGGAAAAAGCACCTGTTGCCATGAGAAAGGAAGCCATAGAAGCCTTGAGTACATGGACAAAACCTTCGGTTTTGGATAGGGTAGATGGTCGGAATAGGGGCACAATCACCAGAGAGCCCTCGATAGTCAGAAAAGCATCATCCATGCCTCTGTTGGAACTTTTCCAAAGCAAAGAAACAGACATCAGGTTAAGCGCTGTCATGGCGACAGGAAAACTGCGCATAACGGAAGCATCGGAGCCTTTATTGGGGGCCTTGAAGCGTGACAGAGATCCTGAGGTAAGAATGACAGCGATAAGGGCGTTGACTGCCATGGAGGCGCCCAATACAGCTGAGGCCATTAAGATTGCCTTGGAGGACAGTGAGAAATCCGTTCGGGTGGTTGGCTTGGATTTGCTTGGGAATCTTAATTTGTCTGATGACTTAAAAGTCAATCTGTTGAATGACGTCATCCAAAAAAGGACGGTGGAAGAGAAGCAAGCGGCATTGACCGCATTGGGAGCTTTGCCTGTGTCCGCGACCAAGGAGACTTTTGGGAAACTTCTGGCAGATATGGAAAAGGGGAAATTGAAGACGGAAGTGTTACTGGAGTTTTCAGAGGCAATCGTCAATACTGGAGATGCTGATTTGAAATCAAAATATACCGAAGCGGAAACCAAACTGTGGAAAGGAGATGCGTTGGCGTCCTACCAAAGCAGCTTGGAAGGGGGAGATGTGATCAAGGGAAGAAGGATATTTTTTCAATCCCAAGTGGGACAATGTATGCGTTGCCATTCTTATGACGATTTTGGGGGGATAGCAGGGCCAAGACTCAATGGCGTTGCCGCTCGACTTGACAGGCAGGATTTATTGGAATCCTTGATCGACCCCAGTAAAAAATTATCACCTGGATTCGGAGTGGTGATGTTGGAGCTGAACAATGGCAAGGCCCTCAATGGTGTTCTTGAAAAAGAAACCAACAGTACTTTCTTGGTCAAGATGGGCAATAGGCCCGATACCTTGATCCAAAAAGCGCATGTGGTTTCCCGGAAAAATGCAGCCTCCAGCATGCCGGACATGAAAGATATGCTTTCCAGAAGGGAAATCAGGGATCTGGTCAGTTTCTTGGCCACTTTGAAAGAGGAAGATTGATGGATTGAAAAGCATTGCATAACAGGAGTACACAAAAAGTCCTTCACGATTTTCGGAAAGAAAATCGTGAAGGACTTTTTGGTTTTAAGGAGGGTAACCCATTTTGGATTTAAACCCGAAATATGCATTAGAGGTCCTGATTGGACAGTAATTAGTAATTACAAGAAAATCAGACTATTTGGAGATTAATTAATAGGCCCAATACAGGGCGGTCAAAAACAGAAGTATCCGACTGATTATGAAACAATTTCAGACCGGAATAGAAAAGGTATGCATCACAGGCGTTTCAGACATGGGCACAAAAAAAGAAGCCATTCCGAAAGGATGGCTTCTTTTCTATTTTATTGGAGGAGGAATTTAAACCCTCTGGTGAGGTTTTAATTCCCGAATGAAGGCATTCCCCATTCCTTTTTATTCACAATGAGGAATCCCAATGCCAACCAAAATCAACCTCCTACAGGAAGATCATTTCCTGGATAGGCATTTGGATTGGATTTAGGGATATTTGCACCCCATTTTGCATTGATGGCATCGATAAAGAGATTGGCAATGAATGCATGCGATCTTGCATTTGGATGCACCCCGTCAACCGAAAAACCACCGTTAGGAGGTATAATGGAAGCAGTCAAGGAAGCACCACCTGCATTGACTTGGCCTTGGAGTACTTGATTGAGGAAATTGTTGACGTCTACCAAAACCAATCGATTGCTGGATGCCTGAACTGCAGCTGCAATCAAAGCATTGAAGGCAGTGATTTTTGACTGCGATTCCTCTTGTTCCATTTGGGTCAGGACGAAACTGTCTTCCACAGGAAAACTTACCCCTCTGACCAATTGTGGATTGCCGCCGACTGCAACGCCCAATGCGGTGGATAAAGTCAGGACGGGCTTATCTGTATTGTTGCTTTGACGGATGGAAGGCAATCCAAAACCAGTCAAGTCAGTAAGATTTTTGTCCGCCATTACAAAGCCATTTTGGCCAGCCTTAAACACAATGGTCCTTCTGGTTTTTTCAGCTTCAGTGATCAATCCCATTCCTGCCAATTGGGCAAGTCCTCCGTTGTATTGAAGATAAGCCTGATTGACAAAAGCAGCAGTTCCCTGATCCAAAGGAAGTGCATTCCAAGGCACCAAATTGAAATAAGGCAATACATTTAAGTTTGGAATATTGGCGACAGCGCCTTTGGCTTCAGGGTTTGCTTGCAGCATTGTGCCTAAGGCCAAACTCAATCTTTGTTCAAAATTGATATTTGAAGTGAGTATAGCCGGGTTTGAGGCTCCACCCAAAGCGTAACCCAAGACGTCATTGCTTCCCAACCAGAAAGTAAAGAAAGTTCCTCCATTACCCAAGGCTGCCGCAGCATCACCGATAATAGTAGATTCCCCTGGATTGGAGGCAAATCTTGCATACAAGGGATTGAAAGCTGGGTTTTGAGGAACGTTTGGTCCTCCGGTCTGGGGGATCAGGGAAGTTAACAATGTGGAACCTGAAACGCCAAAATTATTCAATGCCGATTTGTCACCCGTAAAAGCCGTTGGGATTTCACCAAGTCCAATTGGTGCAGGTCCCGTTGCTCCAGTTTGTGGATTGACCGTAAGGATTAATCTTCCCAATGGTGTTTGGCCATCAGGAGCGAGGCCAAAGAATCCATTTACAGAATTGATATTGGGGACGTTGAATGCCCCACCGCCAACGGGGACCATTTGATCCGATAGGATGACCGCAAAGGAATTGTCCTGGCTTCTGGTATAGAGTGCGCCATCCATAAAACCGGCCGTAAGGGAATTCCCTACGCTTATCATTTTGGTAAAATTAGCCTCGCCTGCGGTAGGTTCCTGAATGACCTCTTCAGGGAAATCATAGGTACACGCAGTAAATGAGCCTAATAAAATGAGGTATAAATATTTATTTATATTTTTCATATTCATGGATTTTTTTAATTGAACAATTCATCAAAGGTGATGGAGATATAATAAATCGATCCAATTGTCGGGCCACCGTAATTGAGGATATACCGATTGTTGAAGATATTGGATCCTCCCAATTTGATGATGGATTTCCATGGACTTACCTTATAACTTACCTGAGCATCTACTGTATGCACCTCAGGTACGCGTCCAACTGCAAAGGACGATTCCCAATCAAATGCGGTCTGGAAACGATAAGCAACATTGAATCCCACATTCTTAGTCAATTTTCTATTTCCAAATATAAGGTTCACTTTATGCTCAGGGGTGTTGAATTCTGAAAGGAAATCTTCGCCGATGTCTGTGATCAATCTGTTGAAATTATAATTACCAGAGATTGAATAGTTTTTAGGAAGATTATAAGCCATTCCGATTGCTGCTCCATGTGCCCTTACTTCCTCGTTTACCAAATTGGTGTAGGTTTGGAAAGTATTTTCTCTCCCAGGGATAGTGATTGGAGTCAAGAGGGTAGGGGCGTTGATCGCATTGATCGACAGTTCCGCATTCGAAGTTGGTACCGGGAAGATTGGTCCTGGCGCTTTTCTGACAGATGTCTGCGTTATGAAATCATTGTAAACGTTGTAGTAATAGGCAAAATCAATCATGAGTTTGCTATTGGCCAAGAGGCTTTTGTAGCCAAGTTCGATGGATCTTACTTGCTCTGGTCTCAAAGCAGGCAATTCCGTAATGGGTTGCAACAATGCAGTGGCCTGTGGCGAAACCGGGCTTGCTCCAGCACCAACTGCGGCTACGTAATTGTTGACGGAAGCCAAAGTAAAGGCATTGGTGAAAACGTCATATTTATCACGATAAAAAGGAAGTCCGCCGATCAATCTTGCAGAAACCACATTCAAGTCGATGTGCTGGGCTTGGGTTGAAGGCATCCGGAAACCTGTCTGATAGGAGACCCTGAAATTCTGGTTTTTCTCTGTGAAAACACCGGAAATCCTTGGGCTAAACTGACCGTCAAAGTTTTCGTTTTTGTCATATCTCAATGAACCCATGAATTTCAATTTGTCATTGAGTACTCTTTTTCCTGCCTGTGCAAAAGCACCATATTCACTGATCGTGATGTTGTTTCCTTCCACATCCGCAAAAATGGTTCCGTTGGAATTCAAATCATAAACCCTGTAAGAACCGCCAACCTGAAGGTCCATAAAGGAAATTTCCTCTTTGAAATCATATTGACCTTCTGCCATGTACATTCTTGACCTGTCATTGAAAAGCGAACCTTGTGGGATAAAGTTTTTCCTTACTTCGCTCGATGCATTTTCGAATTCTGGTGTCCCAGGCATAAAACGTCCTTGATCCGCAAATCCACGGGCAGCACCATGGGCAACGGCCTGCTGCTGGGTCGTACCCAATGCGCCAGGACCTACACCTTGCTGTGCGATGGCACCCATGTAAGCCAAAGTGTATTGACCAAACCAAGTGGAATTGTCTTTCCATTGATCGTTGATATTTACTCCGGTAAGGTCAGCAATGTAAGAATCACCGGAATTTTCTCTCGTTGTGTAAGCACGCAAGAAAAAATTGTCGCCTTTCAGCTCAAGTTTGTGCTGGCTGATTTCGAAATTTCTTAAGGAATAGCGCTGAGCACCAGTATAGACCGTGGTACCTGAACCATAGTTCAAGGTGTAGGACAATTCTGCCTTATCAGTGACCCTGTAATGCAATGCCGCATTGACCTTGTAATTTTTTGCGCCATAATCGACCAAATGTCTTTCGTCATAACCGGTACGGGAAACTACTTGGTCGGGAATGCTATTGATATACCCACCAATCCCCAAGGCATTCGCCTGTTGTTGAATGGCACCTACATTTCTCAAAAGGCCGATATTGTTGGAAACCTCATCACCGAAAACGTGGACACTGTTTGCACCTGGATTGGTAGGCAAGTCTCCTTGTGTTCTTTGGTTGAGGTCGGAGAGGTCTGTTCCGTACCAATCTTCGGCTCTCATAAAGGAAGCATTCAATTTGAAAGCAAACTTGTTGTTGAAGGCCTTTGCGTAGCGAATTGAACCTTCGTACATCGGCTGTGGGCTACTTGGTTCTCCTGGTGTGCCTGAAAAGTGATTGAACCCTTGTTTGTAAAAAGCACTGAAACCTTGGTATTCAAAAGGATTCTTGCTGTTGACCAAAAGAATTCCGTTGAAGGCATTTGGGCCATAAAGTGCAGAGGACGCACCTGGAATGAACTCAACACTTTCCACATCCAATTCCGAAGGACCGTTTAGGTTTCCAATTGGGAAGTTCAGTGCTGGAGCTTGTGTATCCATTCCATCTGTCAGTTGGACAAATCTGGTATTTCCAGTCGAGTTGAATCCCCTTGCGTTTATGATTTGGAAATTAACGGAGGAGGAGGTAACATCCACACCCTTTAGGTTTGCAATTCCTTTGTAATAATTGTCAGCAGGAGTATCTCTGATTGCCAAAATATCCATTTTTTCGATCGATACAGGGGACTGGAGAATGCTTTCTTCAATCCTTGAAGCAGATACCACCACTTCCTGACCAAGTAATGTCTGTTCAGACATACTGATTTTCAAATCAGAAACGTTGTTTTGGGTTATTTCCACTTCTTGCGAAGTAAATCCCACCATCGAAAAAACAAGTGTCAAAGGTGGATCTTGGTTCACCCTGAGGTTGAATTTTCCTCTGAGGTCTGTTACTGTTCCGATTACTTTTCCTTTGACGATGATATTGACGCCAATCAAGGTTTCTTTGGTATCCTGATCGGTTACGGTTCCGGAAATAGTGGTGGTCTGTGCCAATACATCCGTGAATCCAAAGGTCAGCATGACCAGCGGTATCAAGATGGTTTGACAAAGGTTTTTAGTAAATTTTCGCATAAGGATTTTGGGTTTAGGATAAAACAGACACCAACGATTTTATCAATCGTTAATTAATGTGAAATTTAAACGAAATTATCATTTATCAATATAGGAGTTCCAATAAATTTTGAAAGCAAAGTGGAATTCCTTCTTTCATTACGAAGGGATCGTTTTGAGAAAAAGAGGAATCAAGTCTGAAATATTAAAAACAGGGTTGAATCCAAATGTAGTTCATGGATTTAAAAAATATTCTATTGAAATATTCAAAAAAAAAGTCTGACGATTCGGTCAGACTTTTTTGTGTTTTATTGGATTGATTTTTTGTTTTCTTCGTTGACGTGTTTGACAAGACGGTCACATAGCACTTTTATTTCGTCAGCGATAAATTCATCACCGGTGGCGTTCAAAATGGTCTGGGCCATTCCCCCAAGAATGTCGATATAAAACCGTTTCATCTCCACCACAGACATGTCCTCTGTCCAAAGGTCAATTCTAAGCGTGCTGTGGTTGAGATTGTCCCAAACATTCAAACTGATGCTTTTGGTGTCTTCCAAGCCTTCACCTTCCTTATCGGAAGCATCCCATTGAATGGTTTTGGGAAGGTTTTTATCGTCAAGATTGATTTTGAATTTTATCTCCGAACTTTTCATTTTTTATTGGATGATTAGGAATGCAAAACTACAAAACCTTTGTTTGAGTTCCGAAAAATAATAGGGATATATGCGTTGTGCTTTTTTTATCAGCAAATCTCAGCTTTCTTTCCGGTCCGATTTTGATCAGTCGAATACCATTTCGGGGATTTCCCCGTCGATGACCAATTTCCCTTCTGTTTTGGCTTTGATTTCATCCACAGAAACCCCCGGCGCTCTTTCCAAAAGTCTGAACCCTCCTTCTGGCAAAACATCCAAGACGGCCAAATCCGTCACTATTTTTTTCACGCACCTCATCCCTGTAATCGGGAGAGAACACTCTTTTAACAATTTGGATTGGCCATCCTTGCTGCAGTGTTGCATCGCCACGATGATATTTTCCGCTGAAGCGACCAAATCCATGGCACCCCCCATTCCCTTGACCATTTTTCCTGGGATTTTCCAATTTGCAATGTCCCCGTTTTCGGAAACTTCCATGGCCCCAAGGATGGTCAGATGGATATGTCCACCCCTGATCATGGCAAAAGAATCTGCCGAGCTGAAAAGAGAGGAACCTTGCACCATGGTAATGGTTTGCTTTCCGGCATTGATCAAGTCCGGATCCACGTTTTCTTCTGTTGGAAAAGGACCGATTCCTAGCAGACCATTTTCCGATTGCAATACCACTTCAAGGTTTTCGGGGATATAGTTGGCTACCAGGGTAGGGATTCCGATTCCTAGATTTATGAACTGACCGTTTTTGACCTCTTTGGCGATCCTTTTGGCAATTTGGTTTTTGTCTAGCATGGAAAATTTGGGTTTTTGATTTTGTGAAAAACAGATTTTTTTGAACTTTGGAGTTCTCCTTTTAATTGGAAAACCTGCGGTTATTCCAATTAAAAATTCAGTTTATTTACTGACTGTCCTTTGCTCAATTCTTTTCTCGTACTTTTCCCCTTGGAAAATCCTGTGTACATAGATACCTGGTGTGTGGATCTGATTGGGGTCCAGTTCACCCGCCGGCACCAATTCCTCAACTTCAGCAATTGTGATTCTCCCAGCTGTTGCCATCATGGGATTGAAATTTCTGGCGGTTCCCTTGAAAATAAGATTGCCTGCCGTATCTCCCTTCCAGGCTTTTACAAAAGAAAAATCGGCTTTCAACCATCTCTCCAAAAGATAAAGTTTCCCGTCAAACTCCCGGATTTCCTTTCCATCTGCCACTTCGGTTCCTACGCCTGCAGGGGTGAAAAATGCAGGGATTCCTGCTCCTCCAGCCCTTACTCTCTCGGCCAAGGTTCCTTGGGGGATCAATTCCACTTCAAGTTCTCCGCTGAGGAGTTGTCTTTCGAATTCGGCATTTTCACCAACATAGCTGGAGATCATTTTTTTGACCATGTGTTTTTGAAGCATCAGTCCTATGCCAAAATCGTCCACACCGGCATTGTTGGAGATACAGGTCAGTCCAGTCAAATCCTTAAGAAGCAATGCCCTAAGGCAATTTTCAGGAATACCGCATAAGCCAAATCCACCAAACATAAGGACAGAATTGGAGAAAACGTCCTTAACAGCTTCGGTTGCATCTTTTACCGTTTTATTGATCATCGTTCGTTCATTTGGGTTATTGTTGGGACAAAATTTCAATGGCCTTTATTCTGTCGTTTTCAAGTTGGGCCTTTAAGGATTCAAGATTTGAAAACTTGACTTCTGGTCTAAGATAAGCCTTAAAATAAACGCAAACCCGCAAATCATACAGGTCTCCATTAAAATCAAAGAGATTCACTTCGATACTGCGACTAGTTCCGTCAACGGTTGGTCTCATGCCAATGTTGAGCATTCCGTTATAAATCGCCCCTTCCACACTTACTTTCACCGCATAGGCGCCATCGCAGGGGACAAGTTTATAATCGTTGGGAATATAGATGTTGGCTGTCGGGAATCCTATGGATCTGCCCAATTGTTGGCCTTTGATAATGATGCCATTCAGCTCATAATCCCTACCCAAGTACTCATTGGCAATTTCAATGTTCCCGATTTCAAGGGCTCTTCTGATTTTGGAACTGGAAATGCCCACATGATCGATATCTTCTCGTGGGATTTCTTCCAACTCAAAATGGTATTTTTGTATATTTTCCTTCAAGTACTCAAAACTTCCCTCCCGATTTTTTCCGAATCGATGGTCGTACCCGATCACCAGTTTTTTGGTTTGGATTTTCTCTACAAGAATTTTTTGGATAAAGTCCTCAGAGCTCATCTCTGAAAATTCTTTCGTGAAGGGTAGCGTGACCAAATGGTCGATTCCATATTCCCTGAGGAGTTTTGCCTTTTCTTCAAAAGTGCTCAACAAGCGCAAATTGTGTTCATGGGGAAAAAGCACCAACCTTGGATGGGGCCAAAAAGTGATCAAGACCGTCTCACCATTGAATTGATCTGCAATGTCGCGGATCCTTTTAAGGATTTTTTGGTGGCCGAGATGTACCCCGTCAAAGGTTCCACTCGTGACTACGGCATTTTTCACAGGTACAAAATTGGCTAATCCTTCAAAGATTTTCATTTGCCCTGCTTTTAATTCTTTCAATCAATGGCAAGAGCCCTTCAGCATCTTCCAACTTGAATTCTCCAATTCGGGTTCTCACCAAAGCAGACATATAGGCGCCTACTCCCAATATTTCCCCAAGATCCCTGGCAAGGCTTCGGATGTAGGTGCCCTTGGAACAAACAATCCTGAAATCTATCTCGGGAAGCTCCATTCTGGTGATTTCAAAAACAGAAACTTGAACCGGTCTTGGATCGATTTTCACTTCAATGCCTTTTCTTGCCGATTCATAAACGCGTTTCCCACCGATCTTGATAGCGGAATGGGCTGGTGGTATCTGCATGATGTCACCCGTAAGTTGGGAAGCAGCATTTTCAATTTCCTCTAATGTGAGATGGAAAGGGTCGGCAACATCCACGATTTCCCTTTCGAGATCAAAACTTTCCGTGGTTTTTCCCAATACATAAGTACCGGTATATTCCTTTTCCTGCCCCATAAAGGTGTCGATGCTTTTTGTCTTTTTTCCAGAACAAACGATCAACAATCCCGTGGCCAATGGATCCAATGTGCCCGCATGGCCTACTTTTTTGATTTGAAGAGCGTTTCTGACTTTTTTGACCACATCAAATGAAGTCCATTCAAAAGGCTTGTCGATCAAAAATACTTCTCCGTAAGGTTCTTCCTGTTCCATGTTACATATAAAAATAGCCATAGACGATGGCGATAAGACCTACTATGGTACAATAAATGGCGAAATAGGTCAATTTGCTTTTCTTGACCAATTGAATCATCCAGGTACAGGCAAAAAAGCCAGATACAAAAGCGGCCACAAATCCTGCGGAAAGATAGCCAAAGCTGTCTCCATTATAGGTAAGTGCACCGTCGAGGATATCTTTTGCGATTTTACCCAAGATCAGGGGTACGACCATCAGAAAAGAGAATCTTGCTGCCCTGGCTTTGTCGATACCCAAGAGGACTGAGGTCGAAATCGTCGCTCCGGACCTTGATATCCCAGGAAGGATGGCAATGGCTTGGGCAATGCCGATGATGACGGCATGAAAATAGGAGACTGGTTTCTGGGTGTCTTTTGCCCGGTCGGCAAAGAATAACAGTACTGCTGTGACCAAGAGCATGAATCCCACGAAGGCAAGGTTCCCTCCGAACAATTGCTCCAATTGTTCCTCAAACAAAAGCCCAACAATTGCTGCAGGGATCATGGATAGGATAATTTTGAGGGAAAATCTAGTCTCATCGTTCCATTTGAATTGGAACAGACCTCGGACAATTTCCCAAATGTCCTTTCTGAAAACCAAGATGGTACTCAAAGCGGTGGCAAAATGCAGCACCACCGTGAAAAGCATACTTTCTTTTGGTATTTTGTTTCCTCCGAGGATGGCTGCTCCGATTTCAAGGTGGCCACTGGAAGATACAGGCAAAAACTCCGTCAAACCTTGGACTATGCCCAAGATAATCGCATCAATAATGTCCATTTACTTATTTTCTGATTTTGAGAAGATGGCGTAAAATTCAAATATAAAGCCAGTCAAAGTGATGATTGGACCGAGGGTGAGGCCCATAAACCCAAATCCATGGGGTTCGGAATCCAGTCCAATAATGATGAAGCCCAAAACAATGATGCCGATACCGATCAACATCAGTTTGTAATTTTTCGGGGAAAAGGGGAAAGAATCTTTGTTCATTTTTAGTAAAGTTCGTCCAATGACATGTTGAGGTATTTATTTACAGCCCTGAGTGTACTCAATACAGATAATAAGGCTCCAAACAGAACCAAACCTCCGAAGAGAAGATACAGCAAATTGTAGTTTTGTAACATCGCGAAACCATCGATATTGGCTTTGGTATATTCGATGATGATAAAAAGAAAAGCGGAGGCGAGCAACCCCGCGATAGCGCCAAAAAGAAAAGCTCTTCCTAAGAAAGGCTTTCTGATAAAACCTCTTGTGGCCCCCACCAATTGCATGCTTCGGATGAGGAAACGCTGCGAAAAAAGGGCAAGTCGAATGGTGTTGTTGATCAACATGATCACTGTGATGATCAGGATCAGAATAAAACCACCCATGACAAGACTGACTTTCAGTAGATTTTGGTTGATGGATTTTACCAGATCAGTCATGTAGGTGACCTCAAATACGCCGTCCAAGCCTTGGATTTCCAGTACGATTTCTTCGATTAACTCTGGCGTTTGGTATTCTTCGCTGATAGCGATGGTGTAGCTGTCCCTCAGGGGATTGTCATCCAAGAAGCGGGTGAAATCTTCTCCAGTATTCTCCAAAAAGGATGCTGCAGCCTCGTCTTTGGAAATAAAGGTGATGTTGGGCACGCCATCATTTTCGAGGATGTAAGGCTTTGATACTAAGGCATCGTTGATTTTGGCAAGGTCGGTTTCTTTTAAGTCCTTGTTGAGAAAAACCTGGATTTCGATGTTCTCCCGAATGATTTTGGTCAAGGTTTTGGCTTGGATGACAATCACCCCAAAAAGTCCGACAATAAACAGCGAAAGCGTGGTACTGAAAAGTACCGATGCAAATTTGAACCTACCTAATTTTGCTTTTTTTCTTGGATTGCGACTCATGTTTAAACTTCAAATTCTTTCAAAATTAACCAGCATATCTGTATTTAACCAATCTTATTTCATTAAATCGATCGGAATGACATTTTTGTCTGTGATAACGAAGGCTTGATCGGTTTTGGTGCACTTCATGGAGGCCAATCCCGTGAACCTGCCGAATGCGGGTAAAACCATTTGATTGGGCTTTGCAAAAAAACAGGGGAGCATCAATCGCTGCCTGCCTTTTCCATGGAGCGCGATGCCGGGGTGAATGTGGCCGCAGAGGTTGAATTTTCCTTCTGGAATCGCGGAAAGGGGTTCATGCGATAGGATCAGATTTTCCAAAACCAAAGGCTCCTCATGAATAATCCAAAGACTGGACCGGTAGCAGGCATCCGACAAAATATCATGATTGCCCTTTACCAAATGGAAATTTATTTCCGCGAATAATCCCGAGAATTCCTCGAGCACAAACCAACTTTCATTGAGATCGCTGTGAAACAAGTCTCCCAAAAAATAGATGTCTTTGGGCTTGTATCTTTCGATCAATTCCTTGATCCGCATCAAATCCTCCTCATGCAGGATTTCCGGGATCGGAATCCCGGCTTTCCTGAAATGAGCCGCTTTTCCAAAATGGGGGTCTGAAATGAAAAGTGATCCCAATTCGGGTGAATAAATTGCCTTTTCCTTCAATAAAATCAAGTTGCGATTGAAAACCTCAAAAACGTGCCCCCCTTCTTCATCCACTCCGGTCATTTATTGTCTGTTTTTCAGGCTTATGTTCTCGAAAAAAACTATTCCAATTCTCGAATCAAAAAGGAATTTTGTTTTTGCACCGTAAAAGTATTACTATTCGTAAGGTTTTGAAATAAAAACAGTTCAACATGATCAGAAAATCAATTTTATTTATTCTTGTTTGCGGTGCTACGCTTTTGTCATTGCAAGCAAATGCCCAAGATTCGAATGCTATCTTGGGGCAATGGTACAATACCGAAAAAGACGCGAAAATCGAGATCGCCAAAGAAGGGGATAGGTTTTTTGGAAAAATCGTCTGGCTCCAAGAACCAACAGAAAACAGCAAACCGAAGCTGGACAAAAACAACAGTGATAAAGACAAAAGGAACAGACCTATAATGGGGATGCGCCTGTTGGATAATTTTGAGCACAAAAACGGTGTTTGGGAAAACGGGGTCATCTATGACCCCAAAAATGGAAAAACCTATTCCTGTACCATCAAAATGAAAAATAGCAAGACTTTGGAAGTCAGGGGATACATTGGGATTTCTTTTATTGGCAGGACAGTGGAGTGGACGCAAGCGGAATAATTGGTCTCCTTTGATACAGCTAAATAAAGGGTGCAATTCCTTTTATGAAACTGTTTTATGACCACAGCTCATTTTTAGTCCCATATCCCATTGGGGACAATTTCCAGTACATTGCCGAAGGGGTCTTCAAAATAAAAACTTTGGAGACCTCTTTTCCATTCCTGTTCGTGTGTGAGGACAATCCCTTTTTTCAAGATCTCCACCTTGGTTTTTAGATATTCCTTGGCAGGAACTTCAAAGGCAATGTGCTGTTTTCCCCTGGCAAAATGGGAGGGAAGATTGGTCTCGCTTTGGGTGACCTCCGGAATAAAGCAGAGGAGGATGGAACTTCCACATCTGAAGAATATATGCCTGTTTTCTACTCTTGAAATTATCGGCATTTCCAGAACTTCGCCATAAAAATACTGGGCGGTATCCAAATTTGAGATGTAAAGGCAGGTTTCCTTGATTTGTGTATATTCCATAAGAGAAGCTACGCATCAATTGCGTATGCATCAAATAGATTTTGGGGGATTGAGAAATGCTTGTTTGACCTTCGGGTTTTGAGACATAAGCGGTAAGTTTGACTTTCTGTAGGATACTTAATCATTTCACCTTTTTCCAAACAAGGACAAATAGGGAGAGTTGATGGAGATGGATTTTCTGAAAAGCAGAACTGAGGATAAGCGGCAAAAGCACTAACTTGCGTGCAAATCATGAAGCATTCGTGAAAAAAAATCGGGACTACCCATGCGATGTGCTTCCCCAATCGAATTTGAAAATTTATGAAGAACTTGGAAAGAGGATGGAATTTGGACAACAGCTACGCAAGGTTACCGGAAAAAATGTTTGCGCTTTCTTCGCCCAGCCCTGTTCACCAGCCTACAAAAATCTTATTCAATTACAAATTGGCCGAAGAGATCGGATTGAAATATGATTCGGAAAGTGATGAAGAAATAGCGTTGTTGTTTTCTGGAAACACTGTTCCCGAAGGAGCGAAACCATTGGCCCAAGCCTATGCCGGCCATCAATTTGGTCATTTTACCATGCTGGGTGATGGTCGAGCGATCTTGTTGGGAGAGCAAATCACCCCAGAAAACATACGGCTTGATATCCAATTAAAAGGTGCTGGGTTTACAGCCTTTTCGCGAAGGGGAGATGGGAGGGCCACACTCAGGTCCATGCTCCGGGAATATTTGATCAGCGAAGCGATGAACGGATTGGTGATTCCCAGCTCAAGAAGTTTGGCGGTGATCGGAACAGGTGAAAAGGTGTACAGGGAACAAAGTAACCAGGGAGCTGTCCTCACAAGGATATCATCAAGCCATATTCGTGTTGGGACTTTTGAATATGTCAAGAATTTTTTGTCAAAAGAAACACTTCAAGAGTTGACCGATTATGTGATCGAAAGACATTATCCCGAAATCAAAAAATCAGAAAACCCTGCTTTGGCCTTGTTGAATGCAGTCATGGAAAGGCAGATTGACCTTGTGGTGAATTGGATGCGGGTTGGATTTATCCATGGCGTGATGAATACCGACAATATGTCCGTAGCCGGAGAGACATTCGATTATGGACCTTGTGCTTTCATGAATGCATATAACCCAAAAACTGTTTTCAGCGCCATCGATACAGAGGGGCGTTATGCTTTTGGGAACCAACCCAAAATAGTCCTTTGGAATCTATCGTGTTTTGCCGAATCCATCCTTCCTCTTATCCATTCCGACACACAAGAGGCCATTCGGCTTGCAGAAGAAGCATTGAATTCTTTTTCATCAAAATATGAAAAGAAGTGGTCCGAAATGATGGGAAGAAAATTAGGTTTGGTCCATTTGTCTGATTCTGGATTGGGAAAAGAATTGGTCCAAGAACTATTGATTTGGATGGGGAAAAACAATGCGGATTACACCAATACATTTTTAGAAATACAATCTGACAGCAAAGAGAAGACAGGCGTTTATGCCACGGAATCTTTTTCTAATTGGCTTTCCAAATGGAAAACGATGATGACACTGGATGGGAAAGATTTTCAAAGCACTTTGAAAACCATGAAGGAAAACAATCCAAGCTTCATTCCAAGAAATCACCTGGTGGAAAAGGCGTTGGATGATGCCTGTCTAAATGGGGATTTCGGATTGTTTGAGCAGCTGCTTCAGGTTTTCGCCGATCCTTATCAATCCGTTCCTGCGTTTAATGAGATGCAAACACCACCAGCAAATGGAGACCGACACTACCAAACCCATTGCGGAACTTAAAATCATTTGATCTTCCCACGATTTCCAGATTCAATTCGTTTTTGGTGATTTATATTTTAATTCTTAAAAACATTTAACAGCGATAATGCAACACACCGCATATTTATCAGCATCTGAAACCCAGATTTTGAAGGATTTCAACCAAAACAAAACCATCCAATCGGTAATCTATTACTATTGGATCAATACGATGAATTCCGAGGATCTTTTTACATTCAAGGATACAATCGAGTTTGTGAGTGATTCCCAAAAATCAATTTTTTTCAAAATCAATGAGGAGGATACGGGGATCTGTATTTTGGATGTTTTTGATTTTGAGAAGCAAAAGGCAGAAATTGAAAGTGAATTCCAAGGGAAAATCAAATTCCATAAACGGGATGCTTCCTCACTTGAGATTTGGCAGGAGACTTTAAGAAGCCCTTTTTTGGAAATCAAGGCAGAAAGTGAAAACGATCGCCTCTTGAACCATACTTTTATGATCGCATTTGAGGAGATGAAATTGGAACTGAATCTTCATCCTGTGGATGGTCTGGTCTTTAGTCCGTATGACGATAGTTTGGATGATTAAAAGCCAAGTGGCCAGGAAAATCAGTGTTGAACGTCTGGAAAATATTTTTTTGGATCAATCGTTTGCTTCCAGATAAAATGAGCTGAGGATGTAACTCAACTGACTGTATTCTATCAAAAAGGCATCGTGACCATAGGGTGATTGTATTTCTCGGTAGGTTCCGAGTTGTACATTTTGGGCAATAAATTGGGATTCTTCCCTTAGGAAAAGCAAATCCCTGTCCACCCCGATGGCCAGCACTCTGGACGGGATTTCGGACAGTGCCTTTTTGACTCCGCCTCTTCCACGGCCCAAATCGTGACTGTCCATGGTTTTGGTAAGTGTCCAATAGGAAAGTGCATTGAAGCGATTTGCCAATTTGTTTCCTTGGTAGCGCAGATAGGAACTGACCCTGAATTGATCTGTTTTGTCTTCCGCATCGGCTTGGTTTTCGGCAAAATTCTCAGGATGTCGATAGGAAAGCATGGCAATCGCCCGAGCGGCTTCCAATCCTTTTTTTCCAGCTTCCGGCGTGCTTTGACCCCAAGTTGAGTCGGATTCAATGGCCATTCTTTGGGTTTCATTGAAGCCAATTGTCCATGGCGAAGTTTTGGCATTGGAGGCCAAAATGACTGTGTTTTTTACTTTGTGTTTCAGCAAATACGCCCATTCCAAAGCGACTTGCCCACCGAGGGATCCTCCGATCAGGGTATTGATCTCCATAATCCCGAGATGTTCCCGCAACAGATCAAGGGAAAGTGCCATGTCTTTTGTGGTCAAATGTGGGAAGTCATAATAATAAGGTTTCCCTGTCTTCGGGTTTTCGCTAAGCGGTTGGGTCGAACCATAGCAAGAGCCCAATAGATTGGCGCAAACGATAAAATGTTTCGTTGGATCGTAGAATTTATCTTCACCGACCAAACCACTCCACCATTCCTGCACATTGGCGTCTCCAGTCAGCGCATGAATCACCCAAATGACATTGTCCTTGGATGTGTTGAGGTGTCCTTGTGTTGTATATGCCAATTGAAATCCTGGAAGGAATTCCCCAGATTCCAATTTTAGAGGGTCTTCATTCGTGTAGGTTTCTTGCGCCATATCAATAATCAGGTAGGGGCTTTTCAAATTCATTGTCAAATTCATTGTTTCGTAAAATTCAAACCTGGCAAATCCAGAAGACTTACCAGGTTTTTATCTTTGTTTTATCCGATTGCTTCAAATGCTTGTTGCAAATCGGCTTTGATGTCCTCAATGTGTTCGATTCCCGCGGAAATCCTCAATTGTGTGGGGGTGACACCTGCAGCCAATTGCTCCACATCCGAAAGCTGCTGGTGCGTGGTAGCAGCGGGTTGGATGATGAGCGTTTTGGCATCTCCGACATTGGCCAAGTGGGAGATCAATTGTAGGCTGTTGATAAAAGCAGAAGCTTTTTCCTTGTCGCCCTTAAGTTCAAAACTCAAAACACCACCAAAACCATTGGTCAGGTATTTTTTCGCCAGTTCATGATAAGGCGAAGATTTTAATCCGGGATAATTGACCTTCTGGACTTTTGGATGCGCTTCCAGCCATTCGGCCAATATCAAAGCATTCTCGACGGTTCTTTGTACCCGTAGGGACAATGTCTCCACACCCTGAAGCAAGAGAAAAGAATTGAACGGACTCAATGCTGGACCAAAATCCCTCAATCCTTCTACCCGTGCACGGATGGCAAAAGCGATATTGGGCAAGCCTAAAGGATTGTTTTCTCCAAAAACCTCCCAAAATTTCAAGCCATGATAGCCTTCGGAAGGTTCGGTAAATTGTGGGAATTTGCCATTGCCCCAGTTAAAATTCCCGCCATCGACGATGATTCCACCGATGGAAGTACCATGTCCACCGATCCACTTGGTAGCGGAGGCAGTGACGACATTGGCACCATGGGCGAGTGGTTTGAACAGGTATCCGCCTGCACCAAAAGTATTGTCCACGACCAATGGCAGGTTATGTTTCTTGGCCAAAGCGGCGATCGCTTCAAAATCCGGGATGTTGAATTCAGGATTTCCAATAGTTTCCAAATAAAGCGCCTTGGTCTTGTCATCGATGAGTTTTTCAAAATCAGCCACGTCATTTCCTTTGGCAAAGCGTGCTTCAATGCCGATCCTTTTGAAGGCGACTTTGAATTGATTGTATGTTCCGCCGTAGAGAAAAGGGGTAGAGACAAAGTTTTCGCCGGCTTGCAGGATGTTGTTTAGGGCGAGAAACTGCGCTGCCATCCCGGAACCTGTGGATACTGCTGCGACTCCTCCCTCGAGAGCGGCGATTCTTTTTTCAAAAACATCATTGGTAGGATTCATGATCCGGGTGTAGATGTTTCCGAATTCTTTCAGGGCAAAGAGATTGGCTCCATGCTCAGCCGAATCAAATACGTAGGACGTGGTCTGATAAATTGGGACAGCCCTGGAATTGGTTGCGGTATCCGGTGCTTGGCCTGCATGGAGTTGAAGCGTTTCAAAACGATGTGAATTTGACATAACAAAATGGGTTTAATGGTTAATAAGGTGTTTTGTAGATACGGAAAACAAATTTGATTTCCCGGAATATAGGAGGGGTGAAAAACTATTTTCACATAAAACAACACAAGCAGAGCATCAGTGTGCTTCTGGTGATTGTTTTTGAGTAAGAATCTTGAGGAAGGGTACGGGAATAATCAATATAAATCATCTGGTTAAGAATCTATATTTCCAAACGAGGATATTCTCATTTGGCAGGAATTGGCACCTTGGATTTTCCAGGTTGCCAGAGGGTCGTAGAGCCTGTCTCTTACCTCTTCTTTATAAATCCCAACACCCAAAAAAGCGGTAGGATGTCACAAAGTAAAACCCAAGGAATTTCTTAAGCAAGGGAATTTGGGAAATTATTTCTACCCAAATGAAAAAATCACCCCGTCAAATGATCGGAAGAGAATGTTTGACGGGTATTTGTGGCCAGCAATGGTTTTGGCTTCTGAAGATAAAATAGCGGCGTTTTCCTTGCAAAACCAGTTCTGTTTTCTCATCTGGGGTAATAAAGTGAATCCCCGAAAATTTTGAAAATCGGTCTTGAAATCATGAATAGTGGGCATAATTTTTATAAATTGAGATGAAGGTAATTCACTTTGGAATACAAAAACAGGAGAGATATGGGGAAACCTACCATCAATTTTTTGAGGATTTGGATTTTTTTGATTCCTTTTCAGGTCTTTTCCCAAAATATCGGGAGAGTTGGATTGGAAGGGTCGCGGGGGTTTGTTATTGCCCACTCCTCGGATTTGATACCAGTGTCCCAGACCAATCCCTATGGGCTAAAAGGCAGTTACCAGGTCTTGAAAACCGATCAGAAAAACTGGGAAGCTTGCAACTGTTTCCATTATTTGGGGATCGGGTTTTCCTACCACAATTTTGACTCTCCGGATATTCTGGGGGCGGCTTTTAGTCTTTCAGGATCATTTGAACCGATACTTTGGCGGCATAAGAAGTGGGTCTTGGGTCTGGAAAGTGGGATGGGGGTCAGTTATTTGACCAGATTTTATGATTCGGAAACAAACCCTTCCAATACTTTTTTCAGTGCCCCAATCAGTTTTTTGATGTTTGTTGCACCTCACTTGGAATACAGCTTGACGCCCGAATGGACATTGCAATTGGCTTTGAACTACAACCATATTTCCAATGGGGGGCAAAAAAAACCCAACAAAGGCATGAACTATCCCATGTTGGGTTTTGGGATTTACCACTACCTGAATAGCGTCGAATTGCCAAACCATTCCAAAAAACCATTGGAAAGAGAATTGGTTTTTTTTGGGGAAATTTCCTACACAAACAAGAATTCGGAATGGGCCGAAAAAAGAAAACCTTCCCTTGCCTTGACCGGAGGTGCCTTTAAATCCATTACCGGAATCAACGCGCTAGGACTCGGCTTGGAACTGAATCGGGATTTTTCCTTTGATGGAGAAGATGGGGTTTCGAATGACCTGATGCCGGCACCCTTTATTTCCCACCATTTTCTCTTTGGGAGGGTAGATTTCAGTCAGCGAATGTCACTTTATGCCCACAAACCCAATGGATACAATGACTATCTATTTTACCAAAGATATATTCTGCAATATCAAGTGTGGGAAAATTTGGGATTGGGAATCGGCCTCAAAGCGCATGGCCATGTGGCAGAAAACATAGAGTTTAGGCTCGGCTGGAAGTTTTAAGCCCTAATTCTCCAGTATTGTCCTAAAACTACCCTTTTCGATTTCTTTATTTCATGCAAATGATTTGCTGACCGACCATCGAGTTGGCGATTTCAAATTCCAGTGTTGAAGTGATCTGGGGTGTAGAATTTTTTTTGAATGGAAATTCAATATCGAATTGTTTATTATACAATATGCTTATCCTCAATGCCGTCAGAAAACACCAAATCCGCTTCAAATCCTTGGTATTAATTCCAGATTGGCATTTGCTTCGGTTTTTGAACCACTAATTGAGAATTAGCATGCCATGTTCAGAACAGCAGACGATAGTAAGGAAAATGAAATTTTGATCTATTCAAATCAACTTTCTTTCCAACCACGTAATTTCTTTGAATACCCGAGTGTTTTTTCATTATTTTTAAACCCAAAACCATTCCCAAATATTTATGCGTTTGATCAAATCGAGTTTAACTATTTTACTGACGGGTTGGATGGGTTTTGCCATCGCCCAGGAAGCTCCCCAATGGCTTCGCTATCCGGCGATTTCACCCGATGGCTCCAAGATTGTGTTTACTTACAAAGGTGACCTTTACACTGTCCCAACAGCTGGCGGGAAAGCATCACAGTTGACTTTTCATGAAGCGCATGATTTCATGCCTGTATGGAGCAAAGATGGGAGTAAGATCGCCTTTTCTTCTGACCGTTATGGGAATTTTGATGTTTTTGTCATGGGTGCAGAAGGAGGTCAGGCTTCCAGATTGACTTACCATTCCAATGACGAAATGCCCTACACTTTTTCGGCTGACGATGCATCTGTGTTGTTCGGTGGCGTAAGGCAGGATTTGGCGGAGCACCGCCAATATCCAAGTGGATCCCAACCGGAGTTGTACAAGGTGCCGGTCACTGGAGGTCGTGTAGACCAGGTTTGGACCCTTCCCTCCGAGTATGTTCAGATAAGTGCAGATGGTCAAAAAACCATTTATCATGACAAAAAAGGTGGTGAAAATGAATGGCGCAAAAAGCACCAATCTGCGATTACAAGAGATATCTGGCTGTATGATGCCGCTACCAATAGCCATAAAATGATCACCGATTTCCCAGGAGAGGACAGAAACCCTGTTTTTGGTCCAGGAGAGAAAGAGATCTTCTATCTGAGTGAAGAAAAGGGAAGTTTTAATGTCCAAAAAATGAGTCTGGACAATCCCACTCAAAAAACAGCCTTGACCGACCTCAAGGATTTCCCGGTTAGGTTTCTGACCATTTCCAAGGACGGTTTGATGAGTTTCTCCTACGATGGAGAAATTTATACACTGAAGGATGGCGCACAGCCGCAAAAAGTGTCGGTTTCCATCAAAACCCAATCGATCGGCAATACCGACAGCTATATCAGCATCAATGGAGGCGTGAGGGAAATGTCGATTTCACCGGACGGTAAGGAAATTGCATTCATCGCGAGAGGGGAAGTGTTCGTCACTTCAGTGGATGGCGCATTGACCAAAAGAATCACCAATACTCCGCAGCAAGAAAGATTCGTGCAATTTGCGCCGGATGGAAAATCCCTGGTTTATGCCAGCGAAAGAGATGGGAAATGGCAGATTTATCAAACCAAAAGGGGAAGGGAAAAAGAGGAACCTTTCTTTTTTGCCAGTACGCTGGTCAATGAAGCCGTACTCGTAACTTCCGATGCAGACAATTACCAGCCGCTCATTTCCCCGGACGGGAAAAAACTGGCTTACATTGAAGGCAGAAGAACCTTGAAAGTATTGGATTTGGCCACCAAGGCAACGGTCACCTTGATGAATCCTGAGCAGCTCCTTCACATGGGTGACGGAGATCAATATTTTGCCTGGAGCCCGGACAGCAAATGGTTATTGGCCGAATACAATCCCACCATGGCCAATGGAGAAGTCGTCTTGTTGGATGCTTCGGGGAAAAAACCGATGGAAAACCTGACCTTGAGTGGATATGGAGACAGCAGGCCGAAGTGGATCAACGGCGGAAAGCAGCTTATTTGGTTCAGTAACCGTGATGGATTGAAGAGTTTTGCCACCAGCGGAGGATCCCAAAACGATGTGTACACCATGTTTCTTACCCAAGAGGCTTACGATAAATTTCGATTGAGCAAAGAGGATTTTGACTTGATGAAGGAAGTGGAGAAGCTCGGAAAAAAGGATGAGGAAAAAAAGGACGATAAGAAAGAGGATAAAAAAGAGGAAAAGGTTGAGGATATCAAAATAGATTGGGAAGACATCAGGGAAAGGAAAGCGAAACTGACTATTCATTCTTCATCTTTGGGAGATGCAGTTATTGACAAGGAGGGAGAAAAATTGTACTACCTCGCCAGATTCGAGAAAGGCATGAACCTATGGAGCACGGATCTTCGGACGAAGGAAACCAAGATGGAATTGAAATTGGATGCCGGTTTTGGAAGATTGGAGTGGGACAAGGAAATGAAAAACCTCTTTCTTTTGTCAGATGGAAGCATTTCCAAAATAACCGACAAGGGGAGTAAAAAAGAGCAGATCAAGATTGCGGGTGAAATGACATTGGACACTGAGGCCGAACGTGCCCAGATGTTTGAACACATCAAAATCAGAACAAAGGGAGTTTTCTACACCCCGGATTTTCATGGCGTCGATTGGGATGCCCTGACCACACAATATGCCAAATATTTGCCCCATTTGGGCAATGGCTATGATTTTGCGGAAATGGCATCCGAAATGATCGGGGAACTGAATGTTTCCCATGCGGGAGCAAGATACAGCCGAAATGTAGCTCAGGCAGATGCCACATCATCCTTGGGGATTTTCATGGATTACAACCATAAAGAGGCCGGAATCAAAATTTCCGAAATCCTGAAAGGTGGACCTTTGGATAAGGCCGATATCAAGATCCAAGCGGGGATGATCATCGAGAAAATCGATGGGGAAGTCATTGCCGTCAATAGAGACATTGCGCAGTACTTTAACCGGAAAGCGGATAAGTTCACGCTGCTGGAAGTATTTGATCCCAAAACCAAAACCCGTCAGCAAGTGACAGTTAAGCCCATTACTTTGGGTGCAGAAAACCAATTGTTGTACAAACGCTGGGTGAAAAAGAACCAAGCCGAGGTGGACAGTATGAGTGGAGGGAAATTGGGGTATGTACATATTCCAGGTATGTCCGATGGACCTTACCGAACCACTTATGAAGAAATGATGGGCAAATACCATGACCGGGATGGCGTGATTGTCGATACCAGATTCAATGGAGGAGGGGACCTTGTCGCAGATTTGGCCATGTTCTTTACCGGTGAAAAATTCATCACCTACGCCACGGAAGACAGAGAAGTTGGCTATGAGCCTACTTTTCGCTGGACCAAGCCTACCTTGGCGATGTTCAATGAGGGCAACTATTCCGATGGACATTGCTTTGCCTGCGGCTACACCGATCTGAAAATCGGTAAGACCGTAGGAATGCCGACTCCAGGGACCTGTTCTTTTGCGGGTTGGGAAATGCTACCCGATGGAGGGAGATGGGGCGTAGTACCCATATCGGCAAAGGACAAAGCTGGAAATTGGATGGAAAACAACGAAACCAAACCCCAATTTCAAGTCAAGAACATGCCGGGCAAGATCGACAAAGGCATTGACGAGCAACTGGAAAAAGCCGTCGAAGAATTGTTGAAGGACGTAAAATAATTTCCATGGGGCGAAAATTTTCGCCCCATTTTTTTTGCCTTTCCCAATATCTTTTTGGGAATTGAAAATTCCAATTTTCAGGAGTTTTTAAAAGGGAATTGCTAAATTAAGGCCTAACCAAATTTGATAGCAAATGAAGTTTTCCCTCAGGTATTTTTCTTTAAGTTCCTTCCTCGCCAAGGCTATATGGTTTTTGTTATTGTCCCCATTGCTTTTTTATTCCTGCAAAAGATCGATGGAAGTCAAAGAGGATATTACCAATTTTACCAAAGGAGTTTATGGGAATCCGGGGACACTTCTGGAAGCGGGTTATCGTTTTGACTCGCTTGGGATCAATGCCGTATTTGTAAGGAGTGGTTCACTCAATCCCGATTTTTATGCCAGCGCCAAAACCCAGAATGTCAAGGTGTATGTGGAATTTGCCACACTCAATGGACAAGACTATTTAAAGGAACATCCCGAGGCTTGGCCGATCAATGAAAAGGGAGAGAAGGCTCCGGCAGCGGATTGGTTTCTTGGCATTTGTCCCACCAATGTGGCATTCAAAGAATTCCGATCCACGGAACTCAAAAGCATTCTCCAGGAATATCAAGTAGATGGGGTTTTTTTGGACTATGTTCATTTGCATGCACAATTCGAAACTGCAGCACCCATACTGCCGGAAACCTGTTTCTGCGACCATTGTACAGGGCTTTTTGGGGACCACATCGGAACCGATATTCCAGGCAGGAAAATAGCCGACCGCGCCACATGGATATTGACCAATACAGACAATGAGTGGAGGGCGTGGAGAAACAGTATTTTAAATGGTTGGGTGGAGGATTTAGGTTCCATCGTCAAGGAATATCAACCGGAAGCCAAATTGGGTGTTTTCCATTGCGCATGGTTTCCTGAGGACTACGATCAAGCCTTGTATCGAACACTGGGGATTGATCTTGCCGGTTTGGCTGAGCGGGCCGATGTACTTTCTCCGATGTTGTTTCATAAAATGTCTGACCGACCCACAGAATGGGTGGGGGAATATGTCGGCTGGCTGGATAAATTTACCGAGGCTGGTAAAATTGGATCTCCCTTGATCTGGCCGATCGTTCAGGCACATAACCATCCGGGAGTTGTCAGCCCTGAAGAATTCAGGGATGTCATGGAGCTAGGGTCAAGGTCACCGGCAACAGGGATCATGATGTTTTCAGATCAGTCCTTGCTGGAGGACCCAAGGAAGATTTTGGTGATGAAGGAGTTGTTCTTAATGAAAGAGGATTAATATTCGGTTGTTCAAGTGTTTTTCAAAATGCTGAAAGCCTTGTGTTTAGAAATGGCTAGCATCGAAAAATGTAGAGGATTCAGAAATTTAACCCGGGAGATGCATTGACAATTCTATTCAAGCCTGAAATGGCTTAATATATTTAGTCTTTGTTTACAATATTGAATTTAGAAGTCAGCAAGATGTGTTATTCTCCAAATAGTCTGGTTTTCTTGCAGTTTCAACCACCATTATGGAACGGAATGCACATTTCGGGTTAAAGGAAAAACCCAAAAATTAATATGATCAAGAAGGGACTTTGGGTAGTATTGGCGGTAATGGCCATCCTTATCGGGTTGTATCCCGCGATATATTTTCTGGTGGACAGAAAATTTGGGTTGTTGAATACGAAATCTGATGCATTGCTGACCTATGATTTTTGGAATGTCGGCTTTTATACCCACATCATTTTCGGCGGGATTGCATTGTTGATCGGTTGGACCCAATTCAGGGCAGGTTTTAGGAACCGTCACTTGAAACTACACAAGCGGATCGGTAAAGTATATGTTTTTGGGGCCTTGTTGAGTGCATTGGCTGGGATATACATTGGCCATTTTGCGACTGGGGGGCTTGTCTCGATGCTTGGTTTTATTTTATTGGGGATCCTTTGGTTTTACTTTACACTCATGGCCTATGTTACGATCAAGAAAAAACAAATTGACAACCACGAAAAAATGATGATCTACAGTTATGCCCTGTGTTTTTCCGCTGTGACGCTGAGAATTTGGCTCCCGCTATTGACGATGCTGTTTGGGGACTTTATTACCGCCTATCCGATTGTTGCGTGGCTTTGCTGGTTGCCCAATTTATTGGTTGCCTTTTTTATTGTGAGGGGGATATCTAAGGAAAAATGAAGCATTGCGGCTCATCTTTGATATGCTTTTTTAAGTCTTTCAATTCTAGAATCCCTCCCCAAACAGCCGATACAATTGCACATATCGATAAATGGAGACGGCAAAAGCGGAGAAGGACAAAAGAAAGATCAAACTTCGAGAAGTAGCCAATGCAGATAAGCGCTTCTTCTTGGCAATAAATTTCCATGTCCAGAAAACCACCCAATATATGAGTATGAAATAATAATGGGGGATAAATACCACTGGATTGATATTCTGAAATCCGCCACCATATTCCACCGCTGCCATGAGTTGCCAAATAGAGGCGCCAAAATGCCAGACCGACATGGCGATGAGGATTCCCATTGTTGATTTTTCCGGATGCAATCCCATAGAGCGCGTCAAGATAGCCATCGCGTGGAACAAAAGAATAAGGTCTACAAATAGGCGAAAGCCACTGTAGGGACTGAAGGTGTAGGGAAAGACCCGGATCATCATGTGGTAGGCACTGACATAGTAGAAAACGAAGAGTAAGAATCCGGCTGCAACAAAAAGGTGTTGAATCGCTTCCTTTGTCGATTTTAGAGAAATTCTTCTGAACGCAGCATCGAGCTTCACGAAGCCGAGACTGAAAATGGCTCCAAAAATCACATCGATCATCCATGTCCAATTCTGTGTATTATCAGTTTCCATTTGTTGATGTCAAAAAAATCACCCTACAGCCCCTCTTTTTCTTCGATAAACCCGTGTTATGCATTACCAATTCCATTCAGTGATTCAATTACCCAATAATTAGTAGGTGGTTTACTGTTTTTGTCTTCACCACATCGGAACTATACCTTATTCTCCAAATAGTCTGGTTTTCTTGCAGTTTCAATCCCATGTGGAAACCACCTAATGCATATTTAGGGTTGAACTTTCCCCATGCTGTAAAGAATCCCTGGTAAAAGGCACAAACCTCACAGGCAGTATTTTGGTGATTTTTGTTTTGCCTTTCGATTTCTCCACCAGCATCAATTGTTGGGCCCCTCCGCTCGGCCCGACGGGAATGATCATCCTGCCACCTTCATTTAATTGTGCGATAAGAGGAGGGGGAATTTTTTGCGCGGCTGCAGTCACAATGATCGCATCAAAGGGCCCCTTTTCCGGCCAACCTTGATATCCATCTCCAATCTTTACATGGATATTGTCATATCCCATGGCTTTGAGTGCTTTCTCGGCCCTCAAACCCAATTGGGCTACGATTTCAATGGTATAGACCTCCTTAACGATTTCTGCCAAGACAGCGGCCTGATAGCCGGAACCCGTTCCTACCTCCAAGACTGTCATTCCTGGCTTTGGCCTAAGTATATCGGTCATGTAGGCCACTATGTAAGGCTGTGAAATCGTCTGTCCGCCACCAATCGGCAATGGACTATCGCTATAGGCATTTGCCCGCATGTTCTCTGGAACCAACTTGTGGCGTTCCACTTTGAGCATCGCTTCAATGACCTCTCGATTGGAGATCCCTCTGGCGACAATTTGGGTTTTGACCATTTGTTCCCGCTTGGATTGATAGGGATCCGTCTGTAATATGAAAAACATCAAGAATATTGGTAGATATTTCATGATTGAAAAAAAAATATACCTAAAATTAATCATTTTTGGCTTAAATTGGATTACCTACTTCGATAATTTTTTACATGTAAATTATTGCATTTGAGTTACTTAAATATTTTTTAATAATGGCAGAACACATAAAAAAGAAAAGTGACGGGATGGGAGATGAACCTGAGGAGGCTGAAATGTTTTGTCCCAAAAAGCGTTTGAGGACGGTCGATGCGGTCGCCTTGATCGTCGGGATTGTCATTGGAGCGGGTATATTCCGAACGCCTTCCTTAGTGGCGGCAAATGTCGGATCTGGGGTGGAAATAATTCTGGTATGGGTGATTGGTGGCTTGGTTTCCTTGATCGGGGCACTCTGTTATGCGGAACTGGTGAGTACTTTCCCCAACACAGGAGGTGATTATTATTTTTTGAGGCTGGCTTTTGGGAAGCGGATCGCATTTCTTTTTGCCTGGGCGAGAATGACAGTCATACAGACTGGTTCCATAGCCTTACTCGCCTTTATCTTTGGAGATTACGCAAGCCAGATCTATTCTTTAGGTAAATTTTCCGCTGGCATCTATGCAGCATCCGTAGTGCTATTCCTTACGGTTATCAATATTGCCGGAATAAGAAAAGGGACCGAGACACAAAAATTACTCACTGTAGTGGAGGTACTGGGACTGGCACTTGTGATTGTAGTTGGCTTTTTCTTTGTGCCAGAAGCTGAGTTTTCCATACTTCCCGATTCCCACCCATCATCAGACAATTCAATGGGCTTAGCTATGGTGTTTGTCCTGCTTACTTTTGGGGGATGGAATGAAGCTGCCTATATCTCTGCCGAAATGCGCTTCGGCCAAAGATCAGTGGTAAAGGCTTTGATGATGAGTATTGTTTTGATTACGGTTATTTACCTTCTAGTCAACCTGGCTTTGTTGAATGCCTTGGGTCAGGTTGGTATGTCCGGATCTGAGGCCGTGGCGGTAGATCTTATGAGGTTGGCGTTTGGGAAATGGGGAGTCCTGATGATTTCCGCATTGGTGGCAATTTCTGCATTGGCCTCTGCCAATGCCACGATATTTACGGGCGCACGTTCCAATTATGCAATGGGAAGGGATTTCGCTGGATTTGAACTGATCGGGGATTGGAAAGTTAAAAATTCCGTACCTGTCAATGCCTTTTTGCTCCAGGGTTTGATTTCCTTGATTCTGATTGGCTTGGGTCTTTTCACCCGCAGTGGTTTTGAGACCATGGTTGAATATACTGCACCGGTATTTTGGTTTTTCCTATTGTTGGTAGGCTTATCCTTGTTTATCCTTAGGAGGAAAGAACCTGAAGCCATTCGGCCTTTTCGAGTACCATTTTTCCCCTTGCTTCCCATTGGATTCTGTATGACAAGTCTTTATTTACTTTATTCCAGTATTGTGTACACCAGTTGGGGAGCGTTTTTGGGAATAGCAGTTTTAGGTTTGGGTTTATTGTTACAGTTCATAAATCCATCCCTACTTGAGGATATTGGAAATGGTTCTGAGTAATTGTTTTGTGTCAAGTTGTTTTTTGGTGTTCAGGAAGATAGCCGTTCGCCATTTGGGGCTTGTTTATTGATTTTGAATCGTATTTTCCGTAGGTATAATTTCAGTGAAAGAATGGAAAAATGTTGTGATATGCCGCTCATTGAATCCTTTTTTCTTTATTTAAATAGGAATACTCAAATTAGGGTTTCATGATCAAAAACATGCGATTTAAATCCAGTTGGGTTAATTAGGAATATTTTTTTTCTGATAAGTGAAATATTTAGCTTTAATTTGATAATTAATTCACCCAAAAATTATATTTATTTTCATGTCAGGCAATTCAGTCATTCCTAAAAATGAACTAGAAAGGATTATTCGGCTTAGTGAATTTGATTTGGATTACTTGGACTTGGAGGACAATTTCAAGGACTTGACCAGACTTGCAGCTAAGGTAGCCAATACGGAAATCTCCCTAGTCAATCTCATTGATACCTTTACCCAATGGAGTGTTTCCAGCCATAATTTGGATTTGAAGCAAATGTCCAGAGATCAGTCTGTGTGTCAATATACCATCATGGATGAGATTCCCTTAGAGGTCAAAGATCTTTCTCAGGATGATCGCTTCAAGGATAAAGTATATGTCACGGAAGGACCGGAATTGAAGTATTATTTCGGGATTCCATTAAAAGTAGGAGAAGGTATTAATTTTGGGGCCTTGTGTGTTCTAGACAAGTATCCCAAAGAAATCAGCCCCGAGAAAGTTGAACTGCTTCAAATCATTGCCTCTGAAATCGTGAATAGGATAAAAGCGATCAAAGCGATTCAGGATCTGAAGAATGAAGTAAGGGAAATCCAAAAAACCAATAAAAAAGTCGCGCATGATATCAGGGGGCCGATAGGTGGAATCATTGGTCTTGCTCAGATCATCCAACAACAAGGAGACGAAAACAAACTTGAAGAAGTGTTGGAGTTTATTCATTTGATTCAAAAAAGCGGGAAATCCATCTTGGAGCTTGCAGACGAGATTTTGACGGAAGATTATAGGTTGCCAAAAGAAATGGTGAAAAAGATCAATCCGCATACGGAATTCAATCTGGTCACGCTCAAGCAAAAGATCGTGGACATGTATGCTCCGCAAGCCTTGCTCAAGAACATAGAATTGCTGGTCATCAACAGCAACATTTCCCAAGAGGTTAATTTCCCCAAGAACAAGCTGATGCAAATTGTCGGGAATTTGATTTCCAATGCATTGAAATTCACTCCCGAGCAAGGAAGAGTTACCGTTAATCTGGACTTGGAGGAAGAAGAGAACAGGATCAACTTAAAAATCAAGGTCCGGGATACAGGAGTTGGATTGACTCCTGAAAAAATTGAGGAAATCACCAATGGTGTTTCCAGTTCTGTCAATGGCACCAATGGTGAAATGGGATATGGCTTTGGATTGAATCTGGTCACACATCTGATCAATAGCATGAAAGGCACTTTTGATATCACCTCCTCTAAAGATAATGGAGCGGTGTTTTCGGTCGAGTTACCGCTTTGATAAGTGTTGGTTTTGGAGGAGTCAGTTTTTCAACTCCTCCAAAACTCTTTTTTGATTGTTTACAGGATTGGCATACATGGCCAGAAAGCTTTTTACTGCCGTTGGATTGTTGAGATCAACTCCTTTTCTAAATCTTTTTTCAAACAGGGTTTTTTCATCAGCAGTATATTTGTCAGCATACTCAGCATCTTCATACAAAAGGTCGTGGGCAATGTAATTGGTTGGCCATAATTTGTACCCGGCGAGGATGTGTCTGTCGAGTAGGTCTGCCAATAGCTGAAGTTGCTTGCTTGGGACGGGTTCTGTTTTGGAAATCAACTCAATATCCGGAGTCAGAATCTCCCCAATGTGAATATGGATTCTTTTTTTCTGACCGATGATGCCATTGAGGAGTGTCAAGAAATCCTCATTTTCACCTTTTACATATATTTCTGAATTTGCTTTCGCTAGCAATTCGGGCATTTTAAGCACATCAGTCGGGTCATATTCATAGGAAATGGAAACCGGAACGACATTTAGTTTTTTGAAGTACTCAATGGCTGTTTCATCATTTTCTGTGGCCATCGACAACATTTTCAGTACGCCCCTGTGTGTGACATCGTTTCCATCCTTGGTCCTTCCTTCCCGCTGTGCAATCCAAACCGATCGGTTTTCTCTGATCAAGGAATGTCGGATATAGGCGGCAACGTTTTTGGAACTCCCTAGCAATTCGCGGGATTGCAGTCCGCGTTTGATCATAAAATTTCTGGTGATCCGAGAAAGGGTTCTCAAGAAAGGCTTCTTTACCAAATTGTCACCAATAGCAGACGTAGTCATCGTCAACCCATGTTCAAAGAGACAGGAGTTCAAAAGTGAGGTGTCTAAAATAATGTCTCGATGATTGGAAATGAAAAGGTAAGAACAGTTTTTTTCAAGTTTTTCGAATCCAGAGGTGGTCAAACCCTCAGAGCTTTTTTCCAGGACCTTTTGTATTCCAGGATAGATGAAGTTGATCTGAAAATCCCTAATGGAGTGGCAATGAAGCATCAAGTCCTTCCAGTAATCGTCAGCAACACCAGGGAAAGTGAAATTCATCATCGCCTTCAACATAGGATGATCGATGATTTCGCGGATGGCTCCATTTACTTCAGTATCATAAAAAGGTCTTATATCTTCAAAAGATGACATGCTTTAGTGTTTAGTGCTTCTGCAAAGAAACAAAATTTTAACCAATTGGACAGATAGGATTTTAACTAGGGATTGTTTTATACGGGCAAAAATCGAAAATTCAGGAAAACAAAGCCCATATTTAAAGATTAGTTCTGCTGGAGGGTTTGTTTTTCTCCGGGTTTGTATTGGAAAGCTGTATGCTTCTCCACATCATTTCTGTAGAAATTTACATCCTTGAAAACACCTTTTGAGTACATTTCTGCCTGATCATCAAAATGAGGGGAGGATGGATCACCACTTTGACCCCCGGCCAAAATGCTTTTCGCCTTTAAAGTTTTTCCAAATTCTACCACGGCGACAAAGCTGTTGCCTACGTTCCCATACCATTTCTTGGTATTGGTGTAGGGCCTGCTGCCAAAGGCTGCCAAAGAACCCCATTGGGAGGAGGTGAATCCCACGGGTAAGCTGGCTTTGGAATCGTCAAATTCTGGTGCGATGTTTCCTGTGATTCGTTGAAATCGGTTTATTTCTCCCCAAGGGGTCTTCCATGTGCCAAAATCATTTTCTAATCTTTCGAGGGCTTTTTCCAGTGCCGAGATCTTCATTTCATCGGAAGCATGCTCGGCCAAGAAATCAAAAACATAAACGTTTTCGGGTCTTTCCAAGGTTCTGGTATCAGCCAAGAGCTGGGTTGCCCAAAAGATGGCAATGGAGGTTCCAACAGATTCAGCATGGGTTTCTTTGTCCCAATCTCTTAAGACTTGGATGGGATTCCGTAGTTTGGCTTTGTTGGGATTTTTGTTGGAAAGGTTTTCATAAGCTTGAAACAACGAAGGAATCAAAGGTTCAAAAGCCATCAAATAAGGATCATAGGCTGTTTCGATCAAAGATTCAAGCGTGAAATCCTTTTTACCAGTCAAAACCCTTACGGCATTGAGCCCTCGGGCATTTTCCTGATCCCAAGCTACGTAGGAAGGGTAATCGGAAGGTTTTGGACTGTAAGGACCTGCTGCGGTAAAAGGGCTCGAGTTGCAATTTTGGATCCACCCATTGGTTGGATTGTGAAGGTAAATCATCTCTTCGAGTCGATGCAGACCTTTCCAATCTGTTTCTGGGTTACTGCCATCCACTACTCCTTTCCAATCGAATTCCGGATTCCTGATAGGAACAAAATTTCCATGATAGTAAACGATGTTTCCATCCCGATCCGCGTAAACGGTGTTGTTTGAGGAATTGGTTTTGAGGTTCATCACGGATTTGTATTCGTGGTGGTTTCTTGTCTTGGTTCTCTTGAAAGATTGGGTGAGTGCTTTTTCCCGTTCTACCATCAGTGAAATGGCTATCCATTTTCCGCTTTCTTCCCGGATTACAGGCCCATGATGGCTATAGAAGGCCGTAATTTCCCTTTCTAGGATTTGGTCATTTTCCTTGTACTTTAATTTGATTGTTTTCTCCTCCAAGGGCCTCCATTCCTCACCAAATCGATACTGGTATTTTCCTTCTTTCTCTTCTACTGTTAATGCGAAATGGTCAATGGCATCCGCCTTACTCGAAGTATGCATCCATCCATTGAATTCGTTGAATCCTTGGTAAACAAAGAACTGTCCCCATGTCACTGCTCCGTAGGCATTTAATCCTGTTTCACTTACCATGTGGACTTCCGGACGAAAATAAAACGAGGTATGTGGATTGATCAAGAGCAGCGCATTCCCATTTTTGGTTTTCGATGGAGAGATGGCAAAACCATTTGAACCCTTTGGCTCTTCATCAAAATTCCTTTCAGTCAAAGTCAAATTGTTGCCGAAATCTTTGTCGTAAAATTTTTTGAGATCGGTTTGGGAGATCGTCTCGATGTCTCCACCGATACTTCCTTCACTGAAAGTAAGCGCCATCCAAGGTTCAAACTTCGTGATGAGTTTTGGTTTTGTCTCAGGGTGGGTGTATAGGTAATAATTGATTCCATCGGCCCAAGCATCCATAAGCTCTTGTAACCATTCTGGACTGTTTTCATATTCTTTTTTAACGACTTCCTCATCTATATAAAGCTTCATTCTGAGGTCAGCGTAAAGTTGATTGCTTCCTTCGACCTCCGCCATCCTTCCCTGTGAGACGATGAAGTTTACCTCAACCCTGTTGAAATCATCCTCGCATTGGGCGTAAAGCAAGCCGAAGACTGCATCGGCATCGGTTTTTCCATAGACATGGGGAATTCCCCATTGATCACGGATGATTTCGGTGTTTTGGGAACGCAATTCCCAGCGAGCAAGATCTGTTTGCGCAAAACTGAGGAGACTGCAGCTTAAACCTAAAAGAAGAAGTATGGATTTTTTCAACATTCGGTGGGTGTTTAATTCATAGGTTTAAAATAGGATAAAATATCCGATTACCTATTGATTTTCATTATAAAGCCCTATTGTTTTGAGCAAGGATGGGATTGCTTACTGTAAATTTTTCTTGAATTCTCTGCTGATAAACAGCATGTGAAAGGGGAGTGCATCTGACCAATATTCCCAAGTATGCGCTCCTGGCCTTTCGGTATATTCATGTGGTATCCCATTTTCGAGCAATAACTGATGGATTTGTCGGTTGGTGGCGATCAGGAAATCATCCACACCACAATCAATAAGCAAAGCAATGCCATTTGATTTCATCTTGTCCACCAATCCTACTGCCGTGTATTGGCTAAAAGGAGAATCATATTGTATTTCACCCAACATCTTGGCTTGGTCTTGTCGTCTTTGGCTGGCGAACTCTGGATTGACCGTCCACAATCGGGTGTCGATATTCATGACTCCACTCATACTTCCCGCAGCGATAAATAATTCCGGGTTCTTGGCACTCAGCATCATTGCTCCGTGTCCACCCATGGAAAGTCCTGTAATGGCACGGCTTTTTCTGTCTGAAATGGTCTTGTACTTACCATCGATAAAGGGAATCAATTCCTTGGTGAGATAACTTTCGTATTGGACAGAATCCATCTGTGGGCTATCAAAATAATAACTCGATGGACCAACTCCCGGAGTGACGATGAGCACTTGGTACTGATTGACCAAATCGATCAGCAGGTTGGGGTCAGTGGTTTTGTTGTGCCAATCGCTGAATCTTCCCGATCCCCCATGGAGGAGATACACTACTGGGAAGTTGTGCATGGCTTCTTTGTAGCCGTCAGGGAAGACTACTGCTGCCTTCAGGGTTTTGTCCATTACCTTGCTGTACACTTCTACGGTGTCCACCTGTCCAATGGCTTGAAAAATAAAAAACAAAAGAAACACGCCTGTTAGGAGCTTTTTCATGATTAAAAGAGGGTTTATTGGGGAAGCAAACAAAGATTGATGTTTTAAAAGGGATGATTTTTATTCTTAAATTTTTTAAGAAGATAATGAAGTGAGAAGACCAATCCACAACTTGGTTAATGACAAGTGAAGGATTGGTCCCCGTTATTTCCCTAGTGGAATTTCTTCAATTGCTCTTGTTGGGCGACTGAGGAAAAACCAGTTGTTAGGCGTTCCGCATAGTCATCCAATAGGGCAAGGACACGCTCCTGTGTTTTGGCCTTTACGATAAGTCCTGCGTGATATTCCAGCGGAACCCTGAAATACACTTCTGGATCATTGAACTCTGACAAATCCGGTTGTTCGAACTTGGAAAGTGTCAAAACGATCCCAGCATAGTCTTTCCGGACTTTGGGCAATTTGTATTTATACCCTTTTGCAAGGGAATCCTCAATTCTGGCCCATTCTTCCCAAAGGTTTACGCCGGTAGCGGCCTCCACCATTTCAGCCAAATGGGCACCCCCTACGCGGGAGGAAGTTTCCAGGAAGTATATTTTACCATCTTCTTTGGACTTGATGAACTCGGTATGTGTCGCACCGCTTTTCATTCCAAATGCTTTCATGACTTCACTGTTGGCCTTGTTGATCGCCTTGTCGTCCTCAGATTTGTAGGGGAGATTTGCACTTCTGAAGATTCCTCCGCCTTGGGAAATTTCCATTGGGGTGGATAAGTATCTCGATACGGTACAAAACAAGGTTTTTCCTTCCAGGTTCAATCCGTCCGCATGGAAGACATCTCCAGGCTTGAATTGCTCCACGAGATAACGGATTCTATTTTCTTCCAATGCATGGATATGGTGCCATAGGCTTTCTTTGTCTTCCACCTTGATGATGCCATTTGCGGAAGCTTCAGAGCGGGGCTTCAGCACCCATGGTGCGGGAACGGTATCGGCGAAATGATTGATTTCGTCATCATTGAAAAGCGCTGCAAATTCAGGAACCAAGACGCCTGAAGATTTTGCTTTCATGCGCATGGCCAATTTGTCACGGAAAAACCTACCGGTGGTTTGTCCCATCCCGGGAATCCGGAGGTTTTCCCTCAGAAAAGTAGCCTTTTCGACATCATAATCATCCAATGCCACGATAGATTCCACTTTGTTGGATTTCATCAAATTGGCAACTCCGAGCAAGAGATGATCCATATTCCAGTCCAGATCCTGACCGGGCATGTAGAAAATCTCATCGATGTAAGCAAAGGGCCAAGGTTTGTCCCGCAGGTTTTCGGAAGTGATGAGGTAAACTTTGTTGCCCAATTTTTTTAACTCGGTCAAAAATGCTCCGCCTTTAAAAAAGTTGGAGACACAAATAAAGGTTTTAGCGGTCTCGGCCATGGTCTATTTATTTTTTTTATATTTTCTCCAACAAATTAAGCAATAAATGCATACCAAATCCAGTAGCATGTTTGGTTTTTGCAAATTCCGAATCCCCGAATGCAGTTCCCGCGATGTCGATATGTGCCCAGGAACCATGATTTTCTGTAAAAGCCTCCAAGAACTTTGCGGCGACGATGGCACCTGCAAAGGGTTTTCCATGGTAATTTTTCAAATCGGCAATTTCACTTTCGATTTCAGGTTGATATACATCCCAAAGTGGCAAAGGCCAAACTCTTTCCCCAATACTTTCCCCACTTTTCTGGAGATTTTGGGATAGATCGATGTCATTGGTAAACAAGGCGGCACATTCATATCCGAATGTACCGACCGTGCTGCCTGTCAAAGTAGCCAAGTCAATCACGGAATCGGGCTGATGATTTTTGATCAAATAAGAAAGCCCATCTGCAAGTATCAATCTGCCTTCGGCATCCGTATCGATGATTTCAATTGTTTTCCCAGCATAACTTCCGATTACATCAGAAGGGAGAAACGCTTGATTGTCCACCGAATTTTCCACGCAGGGAACGATAGCAGTAACTTTCACGGGCAATTTCAGATCGGCGATGGCTTGCATGGCACCCAAAACAGCCGCAGCACCGCCCATATCACATTTCATGTGGACCATACCGGCGGTTTTGATGTTCAGCCCTCCGGTATCGAAAGTAACCCCTTTTCCGACGAGACCGATGTGTTTCTTGGGATTTTCAGGATTGTATTGGGCTATGATGAACTGCGGTTCTCTGTGGCTTCCCTGACTGACGGCCAAAAAAGCATCCAGATGTTGTTCTTTCGCTTCGGCTCTTCCCAAGACCTTGACTTCAAAGCCAAATGTCTTCCCCGCATTTCTTGCCCAATCGGAGAGGTATTCTGGGGTGACGGTATTGGAGGGAAGATCGACCAGGTTAAATACCTGAAGTTGGGCGTTTGCGATTTTCGAAGCTCTTTCCGCGATTTTTTCCGCATCCTCAAATGAGGAAGAAATCCGGAGAGAAACGTTCTCCCAATCCAATTTGGGTTCTTCTGTTTTTTTGAAATGCCCCAATCGATAGGTGCCCAAATAAAGCCCGGAAACTGCAGCCTCCAGAAAAGAATCCTTCATTTCTTCCTGAATTGCCAATAAGGCCCCTTTTTCAAACAAGCGCGATTGCTTGGCGGTCAACCTCCGGAAAGCCGTTTGTATTGTTTTGTAGTCAGGATTTTTCCCCAAACCAATCAAAAGATAGGTCCTTTCAGACGCAGAGTCTTCCAATAGGAATTGGGTATCTTTTTTTCCTGAAAAAAGGACAGAGGAGATTTTGAGCTTTTGAAAATCTGTAGGGTATCGGAGCGATTCACTTTCCTCAAATGGAAGCAGAATCAATCCTTTGTGATTTTGTGGGAGACGATCAATCGATATTTTCATGTTTTTTTGGAATGGGGTGAAAAGCAGGTCAAAGGGTACCGGCATTTGGGATCAGTGGTGGTCGATCTCTTTGATGAATTAAGAGATCGGAAATCTTATGCCTTATCGTTAAAGAACAACCATTCAATTGCCTTTGGGAATTCGTCACTCCAATAGGTCTCATTGTGTTTGCCTTCTTCATTGATACTGAGATTGATTTTCATGTTTTGCCTTTCGGGATCGTTTTTGCGAAGACGTTTTTTGAACTTCACAACATGTTTAACCATCGTCTCACTTTCTTCACCTCCAGCGTATAGGTATATTTTGGTTTCTGCGGGATCGTAAAAATCAAGGAAGGAAAATTTTATTTTAGGGATGACCCATAGGGAAGGGGAGAAGATCATCAATTTTCCATACACCTCAGGATACATCAGTCCACTAAAGATACTCACGAGTCCGCCCATCGAACTCCCACCAATTCCCGTGAATTCCCGGTCGGGTTTTGTCCTGAAATTTTTATCTACGAATGGCTTTAGTGTATCGGTCACAAAACGGATGTACTTTTTTCCCTGTCCTTCACCGAGCAGTGTTTTTCCGACATTGTATTCCAAAACCCTTTCTTTTTCCGCATGCTCGATGGCGATGATGATGATTTTACCAATCCCATAGTCAGACATGACGGCAAGTTTTTTGTCGATTTGCCAGTTGCCATAAGCAGCATTTTCATTGAAGAGATTTTGGGCATCTTGAAGATACAGCACAGGATATACCTCATTCGAAGTGTCGTAGTCGTGTGGCAACAAAGCCCACACCTTACGGGTTTTATTCAATTGGGGGATCTCAAACTCCTTGGAAATGAGGTGAACTTTGGGGAGTTGGCTGGGCCGAAAAGGCAGCCAGTTGCGTCGCCACCTGTATACATGTTCTTCTCGAATCCCCTCAAATAATGTACAGGAGCGATTTGGGGTCTTGTTTCCATATTGGTCAATCTCCACTTCAGACCAATCTCCCTTTGTGAATTTGTACAACAATTCTTCTGGGAATTTGAAATCACCGGGAAAACCAAACGCATAATTCCCTTCGGACACTTTTTCTAAGAGGAACCTTCTGTCTTGTGTTTGCCAATTGTTGAAGTTCCCGGAAATATACACGGGTCTATCATCGTCATCATCTGTAGAAACCTGGATGATGAAGCGGGTGTTTTTCTCGATGTGATTATCAGGAGTCAAAACCGAATCTTCTTTAAAAGCCATTTCATAAATTCATTTAGCCAATTATTTCCAACTACTGGGTGCGAATAGTTTTTGGCAATGGATGATAAAGTGAGATTGTAATCTATATAATTAAAACCGAACGGGTGAAAGCCTGGTTTCAGGTTCTTGGATCATGATGAAAGATTCACCCTCCTTGGCATGGCAACCGTTGCAGCCTGAGGTGAGGGCTCTGAATCCCAGAATAAAATCATCCTTGTTTTTCTTTGAAATCACAGCTTCCATTTCAGGAAGGGTTTCTTCCATAAAGGATTCGGCGGAGGCCGCTCTCACGGGTCTTCTTTTCAAGCCGTCTTCCATTGCTTCCACAATGTGCTCTACTTGGTGATCTGCGTAAGCCCAGTTTTCATCCATCCCTGCCCAGTACAGTTCACTGTACCGATAGGAGACTTCCATCATCGTCCGACTGAAACCGCCCAATTGGTGCGCAATTTCTTCCATTTTTTCCTCGGTGTTGCCTTTGAGCCAACCCTTTTCACCGACAGCGGTGACTGCGTCATCTACGGGTTTGATTTGACAGGACCAAGCGAGCGAAGCGCCCAAAATATAGAGGATGATTTTTTTCATAAAATTATTCGTTGTTGACCAATTGGAGGGTGTGAACAGCGGCAAGTCCCGCCGTCTCTGTTCTTAATCTGCTTTTCCCCAATGAGCAAGGGAGGAAGAAATTGGAAAAAGCCAAGTCCAGTTCTGCTGGCGAGAAATCTCCCTCTGGGCCTATAAGTACAAGATAGGAATTTTTTGGTTTTGCTTTTTTAAACAGGTGTTGGTCATTTTCTTCATCTACATAAGCGATGAATCTCTCAAAGGTATCAAAGATTTTATCTTGTAACAAATCCCTTATAGGCCTGACTTCATTCAATTTAGGAACTCTGGTTTTGAGACTTTGTTTACATGCGGAGATGATTTTTTTCTCCAAACGCTCTAGTTTTAAGTGGCCTCTTTCGGAGTTGGTTGATTGCATCAGTGTGATTTCATGGACACCAATTTCCGTGATTTTCTCAACCAGCCATTCCATTCGGTCTGCATTTTTGGTCGGACAAATGGCCAAGTGGATGTAAAAATCATCCTCTGGAGTAAACAACCTTTCCTGAATGGCCAAATGGCATTTTTTGGGATTGGGGTCGATGATGACGCAAGTGAAAAGAAAGCCTTTCCCATCGGTAAAAAACACTTTGTCCCCCTTTACTTTTCGCAACACTTTAACAAGGTGTTTGGACTCGTCTGCATCGAGATCAAAGCTGTTTCCCTGTATATTTTCATGGAAAAATAGTTGCATAGATTATATTGGTGATTGAATAGCTAAAATAAGCAATGGATTTGAAAGGTAGTGGATGGCCCCAAAAAAATCATAAAAAAAGCGCAATCTCCAAGAGACTGCGCTTTTCTACTGGACTGGATTTTTGATCCAATCTATTGTTTATCCTTTTGAGATTTCAATGGTCAAAGACTGTCCTTTGATGGTATTGGTTCTCATGACACTGATCACGTGTTCTGCATCCTTGGAAGGTACATCCACAAAAGAGAAGTTGTCAAAGATGTCAATGCCACCAATGCTTCTACCGGGAACACCTGTTTCTCCAGCGATGGCACCTACGATGTCATTTGGTCTGATACGGTCTTTTTTACCTAAACTCAAGAAAAGTCTTGACATGTTTGGCTCTCTTTCGCTTTGCTCACGAGGGCCTCTTTCTTTTCTTGGTCCACGGCTATCAGAAGAACCTCCTCTGCTATCACCACGGCTGTCAGATCTAGAGAATCTATCTCTTCCTCTTCCAGAGTCACGCTCTCTTGAGTCTCTTCCGCCTTCTCTTCTACCGCTTCCGCCTCTTTCTCTGTCACGACCAACTTCCAATTCGAAATTCTGGTCCTTCATGTGCTTCACAGCATCTCCCATTTGCATTTTAATCAATGCAAGGGCGATTTGATCCATGGTCACGCCTTCTGCCAATATCATTCCGATTGTTTCTTCGAAGAAAGTATTGTCAGATTCTTTGGCCAAAACGCGGTGAACATCTTTCACCATCTGCGCTTTTTTCAATTCAACCAAATCTCCCACTGAAGGGGGATCCATTCTTGAAATGGTAGTTTTGATAAATCGCTCAAGATCCTTGAGGCGAAGTGTATCTTTTCTTCCGGTTACAAAACTGATGGCCATTCCTGACTTACCAGCTCTTCCGGTTCTACCGATTCTATGTACGTAATTTTCTTCGTCTAAAGGAAGGTCATAATTGAATACAACTTCCACATTTTCAACGTCAATACCCCTTGCAGCTACGTCTGTAGCAACCATCACAGAGCAAGATCCTTTTCTGAACTTGTTCATTACTTTGGTACGCTGCGCTTGCGAAAGATCTCCGTGAAGCGCTTCAGCCATAATACCTTTAGATATCAAAGCTTCTGTAACTTCATCCGTTGCTCTTTTGGTATTACAGAAAACCACACTCAATTTAAATTGATTGAGGTTCATCAACCTTGTCATCAATTCAATTCTCAATGAAGGTTTTACTTCGTAATATGCCTGAGAAACGTTTTCTACAGTCAATTCTTTCCTCAAAACCTTTACAATCTCTGGATTGGTTTGGAATTTTCGAGTCAAGTCCAAGATTGGCTTTGGCATAGTAGCGGAGAAAAAGACAGTTTGTCTTTCTTTTGGCATTTCGCTCAAAATCGTTTCGATGTCCTCTCTAAAGCCCATGTCCAACATTTCATCTGCCTCATCCAGCACAATAAGGCTGACGTGGTCTAGATTCAATGTTCTTCTTTCCATATGGTCCATGATCCTGCCGGGAGTACCAACTACGATCTGAACACCTTTTCTCAAACTCCTGATTTGTCTGTCAATCGCTTCTCCTCCATAAATGCAGGTGCTGCTGATTCCTCTTTTGTGTCGCGACAATTTCACGATTTCACCTTCCACCTGAACAGCAAGTTCACGCGTCGGGCAAAGGATCAAAGCTTGGGGTTTGTTGATAGAAGCATCCACCAAATCAATGATTGGGATGCCGAATGCTGCAGTTTTACCAGTTCCTGTTTGTGCTTGACCGATCACATCGTGTCCGGCAAGTAAAAAAGGGATGGTTTGTGCTTGAATTGGGGAAGGATGGGTATAGCCCATATCTTCCACTGCCTTTAGGATTTCGTCCGAAATCCCAAGGTCTGAGAATAATAATTCTTGTTCCATGAAGTGTTTCCTTACTTCTCTAAACCATGTATTCCTAGAAGTATCCCAAAGTAAGCGACAGTAAGGGAACCCACGGTTAGAAAAATGTTATAATTTTAATTCGGATGCAAATGTAGGTTTTATTATTTTCAATAGCAAATCTATTTCTAGAAAAATAGAATATATCTCAAGAAATGACCCTTTTTATTGAAGATAATTTGGTTTTGGGGTTGAAATGATAGAAAAAGTAATAATCATGACTGGTTTTGAATTTTCCAGCCATGATTATTTCAACTGTATTTGGCCGCAATATTGTTCACAAGGGCAATGTATTCTTCGGCAGCTTCATTCTTGGATTTGCCTGAAAAATTAGACCAGCTGTTGTATTTTGCCGCTGCCACAAAATCAAAACCGCCGGGTCTTTCAGTGTTGTTGTCTCCTTCGGTCGCTTGTTTGTACAATCCGTAGAGTTTTAATAATTCTTCGTTGCTGGGCTTACTGGTAAATTTTTTGGTCAATGCGACTGCCTCTTCCAGGGTATTTGCGCTCATAAGTAAACTATTTATAGGTTTTAAGTTTCCAAATATAGGTGAAATGGCAAATTTATCCTTACTTAATCATTGATATTAAACCCGAAATCTGTATCAGATTTCTAAATGGGGTTGAAGTGAGGGGGATTGGTTTTCGGAATGGTGAATTTTTCTTCCAGTATGGAAACAAAAAAAAACCACCGATCAATTCGGTGGTTTTTTTTAAATCAAAAGATGGTTTGATTATCTTTTGTTCATGGTCACATAATCCCTTTCGTTTGCGCCAGTGTAAACTTGACGTGGTCTTCCGATAGGTTCGTTGTTTTCTCTCATTTCTTTCCACTGGGCAATCCAGCCTGGAAGTCTTCCCAATGCAAACATCACGGTAAACATATCAGTAGGAATACCCAAAGCCCTGTAGATGATTCCCGAGTAGAAATCAACATTTGGATAGAGTTGTCTATCAATGAAATATTGATCATTTAGTGCGGCATGTTCGAGTTCCTTGGCGATTTCAAGAATTGGATCTTTAACGCCCAACTTGGCCAATACATCATCCGCTGCTTTTTTGATGATTTTAGCTCTTGGATCAAAGTTTTTGTAAACCCTGTGTCCAAATCCCATCAATCTGAATGGATCATCTTTGTCTTTGGCTTTGGCCAAATATTTCTTGGAATCACCACCATCAGCCTTGATGGCTTCCAGCATCTCAATGACGGATTGGTTGGCTCCGCCGTGCAAAGGTCCCCAAAGTGCATTGATACCTGCGGATATGGAGGCGTACAAGCTTGCTTGAGAAGAACCGACAATTCTCACGGTGGAAGTAGAGCAATTTTGTTCGTGATCGGCGTGAAGAATCAGCAATTTATCCAAGGCACTCGCCACAATTGGATCAACATCATACCTTTCCGCTGGAAGGGCAAACATCATTTTCATGAAGTTGGAGCAGTAGTCCAAACTGTTGTCAGGATAGTTGACTGGATGACCCACTTCATTCTTGTAGGCCCAAGCAGCGAATGTCGGCATTTTTGCAATTAACCTGATGATGCTGAGATCTACTTCGTCTTTGGATCTGTTGGGATCCAAGGAATCTGGATAAAAAGCAGTTAAGGAGCAAATCATGGAAGATAAAACGCCCATTGGATGTGCATTGGAGGGGAATCCGTCCAATATTTTTTTGATGTCCTCATGCACCAAAGTATGCGTGGTAATTTCTCTAGAGAATTTTTCGTATTCGGATTGCGTTGGCAATTCACCATAAATCAGCAAATAAGCCACTTCAAGGAATGTGGATTTTTCAGCAAGGTCCTCGATTCTGTATCCTCTATACCTTAAAATACCGAGTTCTCCATCCAAAAAGGTAATGGCACTTTTAGTGGCTCCTGTGTTTTTGTATCCCGGATCAAGGGTGATTAAGCCTGTATCAGCGCGCAATTTGGCGATATTGATGGCTTTTTCATTTTCAGTGCCCTCTACTACAGGCAATTCAAATTCTTTACCTCCGTACGATAACTTAGCAAATTCGGACATAAGTCTTATGTTTATTTATTTTGGTTTTCGATTCAATTTGGGAAACTGCAATTAATGCCCTTAAGATAGTAAAAACACCTATTATTTAAAGGATTAATATTATCAATGGCAAAAAGAGTAAGGGTGATTTTATACAGCAAATCAACAATTCAGAATATTTTTTGTTACAATAAATTGATTGTAAAATAATACAAAAATGAATTTGATTTAATAATAATACATAAATTTCGCTGCAAATGGATATTTCTTACCCTTTCACTCCATATTCGGAATGGAAATAAAAAAAGCCCCGAAGGGCAATTTTATTTACAAAATTCTTCAAAAACTTCAACTAAATGAGCACCGATCATTTGGGCATTTCTACCTTCGATATGGTGTCTCTCAATAAAGTGAACCAATTCTCCGTTTTTGAATAAAGCCATGGCTGGAGAGGATGGGGGATAAGGCAGTACCAATTCCCTGAATTTTTCCACCGCATCTACATCGTTTCCTGCAAATACAGTTGCCAAAACGGTTGGCTTTATGCTGCTATTTTCAAGGGCCATTTTGACCCCCGGTCTAGCGGCACCTGCAGCGCAGCCACAAACAGAATTCACCACGATGAAGGTCGTGCCTTCATGGTCGGTAAGGTGACTTTCTATGCTTTCTGCAGTCTTGAATTCTTGGAAACCGATATCGGAAAGTTCCGCACGCATCGGTGCGATTAATTGCTCTGGATACATATATATAGTGATTTATTTTAAAGGAAACCTAATTCTAATTTGGCAGCTTCAGACATCATGTCTTGGGAATAGGGGGGGTCGAAGGTCAATTCGAGCTCTACATGATTGATGCCTTCAATCTGTTCGATTTTACTTTTTACTTCAGAAGGAATGAATTCCGCGGAAGGACAATTTGGAGATGTCAAGGTCATCATAACAAACACATTGTTGACAGGATAAACGCTGATTTCATAAATCAAACCAAGTTCGTAAACATCCACAGGAATCTCTGGATCATAGACCAATTTGATGGCATTGATCACTTTTTCCTTGAGTTCTTGTGTAGGTATTTCCTGCAAATTATTTGTAGAGTCAGACATATTCTTATCAAGCGTTCAATTTGGCTGTATAAGCCAGTGCATACATTTTCATTTGTTTGATCATGGCCGCAAGTCCGTTGGACCGCTGGGTGCCAATGATATTCCCCATTCCAATTTTCTGGATGAAGTTCAAATCTGCATTAAGGATTTCTTCTGGCTTCCTTCCCGAAAGGACCCTGATCAATAGACTGATCAAACCTTTGGTAATATCGGTATTGGAATCGGCCAGAAAAACAACCTTGTTGGCATCTACCTTGGTGGTTAACCAAACTTTGGATTGGCAGCCTTTGATGATATTCTCTTCTGTTTTTTCTTCCTCTGGAAAATCAGGAAGTTGTGCGCCCAATTCCATGATATAAAATATCGTGGATTCGCGATCCTCTCCAAGTATGCTGAATTCTTCTATGATTTCGTTTTGGGCTTCCTGGATGCTTTTCATTTGTTTTTGATTTTCGCTATTTTAGCTACACTTTCTACAAGCTTGTCAATTTCAGATTCGGTATTGTAAACAGCGAAGGAGGCTCTAACAGTTCCCTCGATCCCCAAACGTTTTATCAAAGGTTGGGTACAGTGGGTTCCGGTTCTGACTGCAATGCCATTTGCATCCAACATCATCCCGACATCAAAAGGATGCATGTCCTTGATGTTGAAGGAAATCACACTGACTTTTTCTTTTGCGGTCCCTACCGGGACAAACCCTTTGATCTCCGCCAATTTTTCGGTGGCGTATTCCAGTAACCTGGTCTCATGGGCAAGAATATTTTTTTTGCCCAAACCAGAAATGAATTCCAATGCTTTTTGGAAAGCAATCACGTCCGCAATATTGGGCGTGCCTGCTTCGAATTTGAAAGGCAAAACATTATAAATTGTCTTCTCAAAACTGACTTCCTTGATCATTTCTCCACCACCTTGGTAAGGAGGCATGCTTTCCAGCAATTCCCTTTTTCCATACAATATTCCCAGACCTGTTGGTCCATAAAGTTTGTGGGCAGAAAAAGCCAAGAAGTCGCAATCCAGGTCTTGCACGTCGATTTCCAGATGACTCGTAGATTGTGCGCCATCCAGGAGTACCTTCGCACCGACAGCGTGTGCTTTCGCAATAATTTCTTTGACTGGATTGATGGTGCCCAAAGTATTTGAAGCATGAACGATACTGACCAGCTTTGTTTTGTTGCTGAGCAATTTCTCGTATTCCTCCATCAGGATTTCCCCATTGTCCTTGATGGGGATTATTTTCAAGAGCGCACCTTTTTCATCGCAAAGCATCTGCCAAGGCACGATATTGGCGTGGTGTTCCAGCGTTGAAATGATGATTTCATCCCCTTTTTCGATAAATTTTCTCCCAAAAGTGGATGCAACCAAATTGATGCTTTCGGTGGTCCCTTTGGTGAAAATGACTTCAGCCGCTTCTTTCGCATGGATGAAATCCCTGACCAAAGCCCTGGTATTTTCGAAATACCCCGTAGCCCTGTCTGCCAAAGTGTGTGCGCCGCGATGGATATTAGAGTTGTCTTTGTAATAATATTCCGTCAAAGCTTCTATCACACTGATGGGCTTTTGTGTGGTAGCAGCATTGTCCAGATAGACCAAAGGTTTTCCGTTTACTTCTTGATGAAGTACAGGGAAAAGTGCTCTGATATTTTCAATATTTATCGACATGTTTGTGGTTTTAAAAATTACTCCCCAATCTTTCTTGTACAAGATGAAGGCAATAATCCTTGAATGAGTCTACAGCAATGTACTCGAGAACTTCTCCTGCAAAGGCAAATAAAAGCAGTCCTTTTGCATTTTCTTTCCCAATGCCTCTGGCTTGGAGGTAAAACAAAGCTTCCTCATCAAGCTGGCCAGTGGTACAACCGTGAGAGCATTTTACATCATCTGCCCAGATTTCCAGCTGTGGCTTGGTATTCACAATAGCATCTTCGGAAAGAAGGATGTTGTTGTTCTGTTGAAAGGCATTTGTTTTTTGTGCGTCCTGACGGACAAATATTTTCCCGTTGAAAATGCCTCGGGAACTGTCTGCCAAAACACCTTTGTAGAGTTCATTGGATTGGCAATGGGGTTTGGTGTGGTCCACATTGGTGTGGTTATCTACATGGGTTTTGCCATTGAGAAGGTACAATCCGTACATATTCCCCTCGCAACCAGTGTCCAAAAGATTTAGGCTGAGATTATTTCGAACCAGGTCTCCAGCCATCGAAATGACGACTGACGTGAATGTGGCGTCTTTATGGATGTCCACCTCAAAGTTATTGACAGAAATTGATTTCCTATTTTCATTCTGAAATCTGCAGTAATGCACATGGGCATTTTGTCCCACTTTGATTTCAGTCACAGGATTTGAAAAATAGGATTCCTCATCGAGGGAAATGGTATTTTCCAAAAACTTCACTTCGGCACCGTCTTCGATTTCAATCAAAAGCCTAGGTGTGATAACCTCTCCTTTGTTTGCTTGGTTGAAATAAAGAAAAAGTATGGGCTGTTCAATTTTTTGGTTTTTTCCTACCTTTATATAGATACCATCTTCGAAGAAAACATTGTTCAAGGCCACAAAAGGATCCTTTTCGGTTTTTGCGATTTTGCCCAAAAGTTCTGGCTGGTTTTCAGAAAGTGTTTCAAATGTATAGCCTTTTTTGGATACGGAAGAAACGGACGGGTCAAAAACCCCATTGTTGAAAACAACCAGATCTCCATCAAATCCCTCAAAAATGTGGGGTTTAATCTGTTCTTGGGTAAGTGGGATATTCTCGGCAGTGGAAAAACGCGAGATGCTTTGCTCCAGCTTTTTGCTGATGGCTGTGAATTTGTATTCCTCTTCTTTGAGTGCAGGAAGACCTTTCTCCTTCAAGAATTCAAGGCCTTTTGCTCTCAATGCTGAGAAATCTGTATGTGAAACCACATGATCCAAAAAGAGATCTGTGGATTTGTTACTTTTGATAACAGTCATGGTTATTGATTAGATGGGTGAAAAAAGGATTGTTTAAACCGCAGTGGAATCTGCTTCTTCCTTGATCCAGTCATATCCTTTTTCTTCCAACTCCATCGCCAATTCCTTTGTTCCAGATTTTACGATCCTTCCGTTATAAAGGACGTGAACGAAGTCAGGGACGATATAGTCCAGCAATCTCTGATAATGGGTGACGACAATGGTCGCTTTTTCCGGTGACCTGAGTTGGTTGACGCCATTCGAAACTATTCTCAAGGCATCAATGTCCAATCCTGAATCCGTTTCATCCAAAATGGAAAGGGATGGCTCCAGCATGGCCATTTGAAATATTTCGTTTCTTTTTTTCTCCCCACCGGAAAAACCTTCATTCAGGGATCTGCTCAGTAGTTTTTGGTCGATTTCCACCAATTTCATTTTTTCCTTCATGATGGAAAGGAATTTCACGGCATCCAGTGCTTCCAAACCCCTGTACTCTCGGACCTGGTTGACAGCAGTTCTGAGAAAGTTGGTGGAGCTCACTCCCGGTATTTCTACTGGGTATTGAAAAGCAAGGAAAACACCTTCTCTGGCGCGGTCTTCCGGGCTCAACTCCAAAAGATTTTTACCCATGAAGATGACTTCACCTTCGGTGACTTCGTATTCTTCCCTTCCTGCCAAAACAGAAGCAAGAGTGGATTTACCGGATCCGTTTGGTCCCATGATCGCATGGACTTCGCCTGGTTTTACTTCTAGGTTAATACCCCTTAAGATGGGAGTACCTTCAATAGAGGCATGCAAATTTTTTATAGAAAGCATTTTATTGATTTTGATTTGAAATTAACACCCCGCATGAATTCGGGAAAATCTAGTTAAATGAATAGTCGAGGATTTCTCCTTCGGGAAAGGTTTTTAACCTACACTACCTTCCAAGGTTAGGGCTAGAAGCTTTTGGGCTTCCACAGCAAATTCCATTGGCAATTGGTTCAAGACCTCTTTGGCGTAGCCATTCACGATCAATGCTACCGCATCTTCAGTGGCGATGCCTCTTTGGTTGCAATAGAAGAGTTGATCTTCACCGATTTTGGAAGTGGTCGCTTCATGCTCCACTTTTGCACTCGGATTTTGGATATCGATGTATGGAAAGGTATGGGCCCCACATCTGTTTCCCATTAAAAGGGAGTCACATTGGGAAAAGTTTCTCGCGTTTGTTGCACGCTTCATTACTTGAACCTGACCTCTATAGGAATTCTGTGAGTGTCCCGCGGAGATGCCTTTGGAAACGATTCTGGATTTTGTGTTTTTCCCGATGTGAATCATTTTGGTACCCGTATCGGCTTGCTGGTAGTTGTTGGTGACGGCTACGGAATAGAATTCACCGATTGAGTAATCCCCTTTCAGGATACAAGAAGGATATTTCCATGTCACAGCAGAACCAGTTTCCACTTGTGTCCAAGAGATTTTGGAATAATCACCTGCACAAATCCCTCTTTTGGTCACGAAATTATAAATTCCTCCAACGCCTTCTTTATTTCCTGGATACCAGTTTTGAACGGTTGAATACTTCACCTCGGCATGTTTGGCGGCATAAATTTCCACCACAGCGGCATGAAGTTGGTTTTCGTCTCTTTGGGGAGCCGTGCATCCTTCCAAATAGGATACATATGAATTGTCTTCGGCGATGATCAAGGTTCTCTCAAATTGGCCGGTGTTGGCTGCATTGATCCTGAAATAGGTGGAAAGTTCCATTGGGCATCTGGTGCCTTTTGGAATATAACAAAATGAACCGTCGGAAAATACAGCGGAGTTTAGCGCTGCATAATAGTTGTCCGTCATCGGAACCACCGAACCCAAATATTTTTTGACGAGTTCCGGATGTTCTTTAACAGCCTCACTGAAAGAGCAAAAGATCACGCCCAATTTGGAAAGGGTATCCTTGAAAGTGGTTCCTACGGAAACAGAGTCCAAGACCACATCCACGGCAATGCCTTGCAATTTTTTTTGTTCGTTTAAAGAAATACCCAGTCTTTCGTAGATCTGAAGCAATTCAGGATCTATTTCGTCGAGACTTTTTGGTTTGTTTGACTGCTTTGGAGCAGAATAGAATTTCAGGGATTGTAAATCTATTTTTGGATAGTGGACATTGGCCCATTTGGGTTCGTCCATTGCCAGCCAAATTTTATATGCCTTAAGCCTCCAGTCTAAGAGCCATTGGGGTTCTTCTTTTTTTGCAGAAATCCATCGGATGGTATCTTCTGTTAAACCAGTTGGGGCTTCGTCAACTTCAAGATTTACCGACCAGCCGTGTTCGTATTCCTTTGAAGTTAAATCCTCCAGTATTTGATTGTCTTTGCTCATGTGGTTGAGTTATTTAGACTAATTACAGTTTGTAGTGCGAAGATACAACATTAATCCAAATTATATTGTTCAGTACTGTCGGAAAAAACCTTTTCCAAGCAAAAATATCCTTGATTGGACGCGATCAGTTGAATAAATCAAAAAAAATCCGTTAGCCTCAAAAATCTTAACGCTAACGGATTCGTGTAAATTAATATTTAAATACTTATAAAAATTCTTTATTTAGATTTAATCTAAAGTAAAATTTATTACTTCAAATCTTTTTCAAAGAATTGGATTGGGCGATTGATACTCTCTTCAAGGACAATCAAGGTTTCTGTCCGGTCTATCCCATCCACTTTCTGAATATTATCCAAAACGGTACGCAGATGATTGGTGTCCTTGCAGATGATTTTTGCAAAAATACTGTAGTTGCCGGTGGTATAATATGCATTGATGACTTCAGAAATCTGTTTGAGGTTTTCGATGACATTGTCATAAAGGGAGCTTTTTTCCAGATAAATTCCTAAAAAAGCAGAAATGTCATAACCCAACTTTGAGAAATCAATGTTCAAAGTTGCACTTTTGACGATGCCCATTTCTTCAAGTTTTCGCATTCTGACATGGACTGTGCCGGATGAAACGAAAACCTTTTTGGCGATTTCGGTATAAGGTGTTTTTGCATCATCATTTAGTAGTGAAATTATCTTGAGATCGACATTGTCAATATCTAAAATTTTGTCCATTTTTTCGGGGTTAAATTAGGGGGTTGTTAATGAATGTGACGTCAAATTATGAAATACTTAAAATAATGCAAAATATTTTTTTCAATTTGTAATTTAGAGAAAAATGCATTTACTTTGGTGCCGTAGAATTAATAGTTAATTTTATTTGGTAATTGTAAAGAGTTGTCAAATAATTGATTGAAAAAATAGGATTCCATTCTAAAATCAGTCATTTAAAAATTCAAAACTTTTAATCTCTAAAGTTATATTTGGGTTTATATTCTGAAAAGGGTCTTGCTTTTAGCAAGACTTTTTTGTTTCTAAAGGTTTAAGAAAGAGGAGCCAGCGTATTTTTTGAGTATTGTTTTTATAACCAATTGGGTGCTGAGGCACCCAAATATGCCGCTGTGGCGATTTTCACCCAATTGCCATCTGTATTCTGGGTCAATCAAATTTTGATACAAATGCATTTCATGCTTTCTTTTTCCGTATTTCTTAGGGATTTTTTTGAGCGGTTAGGAAGGTTTTCGAAATAACCCTATTTTTATTGCAACCAACCTCTTAAAGTAATGAAGAAATATTTATCCGTATTTACCCTCTCGGTTTTTTCCGTAATGGGAGCAAGTGGACAGGATTACGGCCTTTCGCCAAAGAAAATTTGGCCTGAGAACAATGAGCAATCAACCTTCTATACCGTCGCAGGAGAACGGCATGGCCAGTCATTTTTCAAAAAACACAAATTCCCTGAAGTGGAATATGTGCCAAAAGACCAATTGACTTTTGATATTTACCACAGTCCGGATGTCATGTACCATTGGTTTATCAAATGGGCGGAACAATTCCCCGATATCACGGCACTTTATGAAGTGGACAAATCCTATGAGGGTAGACCGATCCTCCAAATGACGATAACCAACAAAAAAACAGGAAAGGATACAGATAAACCAGCCGCCTATTTCGAAGGAGGTCGGCATGGGGGCGAAGTCACCAGCAGCGAATCTGTCCTTTGGCTGGCCAAGCACCTGCTCGAAAATTATGGGAAGGATCCTGAAATCACAAAATTGATCGATTCCAAGACCATTTATCTAAGACCACAAAACAACCCTGATGGTTCCACGATGTATCTGAATACCGAACAACGAAACAGAAGTACCGTTCGGCCCCATGATGAGGATGGTGATGGGCTTTTGGATGAGGATCCGGAGGAAGATTTGAATGGAGATGGTGTCATTCACAACATGAGAAAAAAGGCCATCACCGAAAAAGAGAAAGAAGAAGCCAATTATATCCTCGATCCTAGGGATCCATCTGGTAGATTGATGAAAAGGGTGTTGGACGGAAAAGGAGACTGGTTGCTTTTCACCGAAGGGATCGATAATGATGGTGATGGAAAATACAACGAAGACGGTATAGGTGGATTGGATCTGCACAGAAATTATCCGGAAAACTGGAGACCCGATCGAAATGGAGACCTTACTGGGCGTGGGTATACACAAGGTGGAGCGGGAGAATTTCCCTTGAGCGAGATAGAAACCCGTTCGACGGTTTTGTTTCTTCTATCCCATCCCAATATATCGGTGGTGAACTCGCTGGATACAAGGGTTCCCATGCATTTAAGGCCACCTTCCACCTCCTCCGGAGCTGAAAGTATGTTTCCAAAGGATTTGGCGATTTACGAAAGATTGGACAGCTTGGGTATTACCATTACTGGATATCCTTGGGCAGGTGACGTGTATGAAACTTACAGCACAAGGTATAAGGTGAATCGGGTCACGGGTGATCCTTTGAAGCCAAGCCCTTTGTTTGGGCATGGGCCTGACTTCGGATATTTTTATTATGGATCGATTTGGTACGGCGATGAACTCTGGAACAACGGTGCCATGAAGGATTATGACGGAGATGGCGTTTATGATGATTATGATGCCTTGCGTTGGGATGATGAAGAAAACAAATCCAATGGATTCAAGAAATGGGAAAAATTTGACCATCCTCAATTGGGAGAAGTCGAAATCGGTGGTTTCCACCCCAAATTCTTCTCGCAAAACGGTCCGCCTTGGCAGTTGGAAGGTTGGATCAAAAAACAATCCCTGTTCAATTTGGCCATGGCTAAGGAACTGCCGCAAATCGAGCTTGAAAAAGTTGATGTCAAAAAGGGCAGCAATGGAACGTATCAAATAGATGTCACTTGGACAAATTCGGGTAAACTACCCGTCGCACTTGAACAAGCCAAAAGGGTGAAAATCGTGCAGGAAGACCGGCTGATGTTGGAATTTGACAAGGAGCTTACCAAAGGTTTTGAAAATGCAAAAGTCCAGATCACCAGTCCGGAGCTGTATGAAAAAACGATTTATACAGGATATACCGATCCGGGAGAGACCAAAACAGCTTCGTTTACCGTGAAAATCAATCAAAAAGAACCTGTAAAAGCAAAATTAAAGCTGCTTTCCACCCGCGGGGGATACGTTGAAAGAGAAATCATACTCGGGAATTGAATTTAAGTCAATAGAACGATTGTTTAACCAAACAAAAAGTCCAGGGTCTTACCTTGGACTTTTTGTTTTTGAGCCTTTTTAAAAACAAATTGCCCCATTGGTATAAAAGCTTATGCTTCACAAATTCATCTTTTATTAATTGCAACAAACAAATGCATTTTGACATGATCAGGATAAAAACCCTATTGACATTACTACTGATATTTTCTTTGCTGGAGGTCAAGGCCCAGCAAAAAAGAGCTTTGACCCATGAGGATTATGATGGTTGGGAGACCTTGTCATCCGATAAAATTTCCAAAAACGGCCAATGGGTTGGATATGAAATCAATCCGCAGGAAGGCGATGGGCGTTTGGAAATTGTTTCCCACAGCAATCCCCTCACCAAATACAACATTCCAAGAGCCAACAGATGGTCGATTTCCAATGACAATCGCTTTGTGGTGGGTAAGATTGCCGCTCAAAAAGATTCTGTGAAACTTTTGAAACTCAAGAAAACCAAAGCCGACGATATGCCCAAAGACAGTTTGTTTGTGCTGGATCTTGTATCCGGCAAAACAGAAAAATTGGCTAGGGTGAAATCCTTTTCTTTGCCTGATAAAGAAGGCAATTGGCTCGCTGTTCATTTTGAAAAAGAATTGCCGGTGAAAGCAGAAAAGAGGGCAGAGGGTGATACTATTGCTATGGAATCCGCAGCAAAGGTAAACCCCAAGAAAACCGATGGATCCAAGCTTCTGGTCAGGAGTCTAGATGGTGAAAAGACTTATGAGTATGAAACGGTCAAGAATTACGGGTTTTCCGAAAATGGGGATTTTCTTTATTACGTAAAAGCAACCGAAGACACTTTGAAGAATGCAGGCATTTTCTTGTTGGATCTGAAATCGGGTATTTCGAAGATCATTGATCTCAACAAGACGGATTATTTCACGCCAGCATTTTCCAAAACAAACAAGTTCTTGACTTTTTTAACCACAGAAGATTCCCTGAAGTCAAAAAAACCCTACTATGATCTTTACCTTTTTGACATTGCCAAAGGGGATCTTGCAAAAATTGCGGACAAAAAGACTTCTGGATTATTGCCAAACGGAATGGTCAGCAAAACAGGAAGACTTTATTTTTCCGAAGATGAAAACAGGCTTTATTTTGGCGCCAGTCCCGGTTACCAAGAATTTGCCTATGAAGAGGACACCATGCTTTTGGACGAGGAAAGGGTCAGTTTGGATATTTGGGGATGGCAGGATGCAGAAATCCAGCCTATGCAATTGGTCAATAAAAACAGGGAAAAAGACAGGTCCTACCTTGCCGCATACCGCATCAAGGATAAAAAGATTATTCAAATCGGTGATGAAAATATCTATCAGATCTATCTGGACAGGAAGGCAAAACACAAAATCGCTTTGGCGACAAATGATAGTCCCTATCGGAGAAACTTCAGTTGGGATATTCAGATCGGAAGGGATTTGTATCTCGTAGATCTGGAGACCGGAAATAAATCCTTGATCAAAAAGGAAGTCTCCGGGAATGCACAACTTTCCCCAGGAGCAAAATATGCCTATTGGTATGACAATATGGATAGTTCATGGGTGGTCTATGACATTGCTGCGAAAACCTTCAGCAATCAGACAAAATCCTTGGCTGTCGATTTTCACGACGAACTCCATGATTCACCTTCCTTGCCGGGAAGCTATGGCAATGCAGGTTGGATGGCCGATGACAAAGCCTTCCTGGTTTATGACCGATTCGATATCTGGAAACTTGATCCTTCGGGCAAGGAAGCTCCTTTGAACATGACTAAAGGGGAGGGAAGAAATCAAAAAATTGTATTCAGGAGACAAGTGTTAGACAGAGAGGAGGAAGGTATCGACCCGAAGGAGCCTTTGATCTTGTCGGCTTTTCATGAGGAAGACAAGAGAAGCGGGTTTTTCAAGGGTGATTTTACAGGGAAAAAATCTCCGGAAAAGCTACTTTTAACCGATCATCGGTATTTTGGATTGACCAAAGCTGAGGAGGCGGAAAAGCTGATTGTTCGAAGATCCACCTATTTGGAATCTCCGGAAATCTTTGCCACCGGGATGAATCTTTCCGATTTCAGCCAACTGTCGACGACCAATCCACAGCAGAGTTCTGTGAATTGGGGAAATGTGGAATTGGTCAATTTCCTGGCCAATGATGGTGTTCCGCTTCAGGGTTTGTTGTTCAAGCCGGAGAATTTTGATCCAAACAAAAAATATCCGTTGATGGTCTATTTCTACGAGCGGAATTCGGATGGATTGCACAATTACCGTTCTCCAGCACCGAGCGCTTCGACGATCAATATCCCTTATTTTGTCAGTAACGATTATCTGGTTTTTGTACCGGACATCAAATACGATCTGGGTTTGCCGGGGCCGAGTGCCTACAACTGTATCATTCCAGGCGTGCAAGCCATCGTAGCCAAAGGATATGTGGACACCGAGAATATGGCGATTCAAGGTCAGAGTTGGGGTGGCTATCAAGTGGCTTACCTCATCACCAAAACCAATATGTTCAAGGCTGCAGGAGCAGGAGCGCCGGTGGTCAACATGACTTCCGCTTACGGGGGAATCCGATGGGGAACAGGCATGAGCCGAATGTTCCAATATGAGCAGACCCAATCCAGGATTGGAGGAACACTTTGGGACAAGCCGCTTTATTACATCGAGAATTCACCGCTGTTCTTTATGGACAGAGTCAAAACCCCAGTCTTGATCATGCACAACGATGCGGATGGTTCCGTGCCCTGGTATCAGGGAATTGAGATGTTTATGGCCTTGAAAAGATTGAACCAACCCGCTTGGTTACTTCAGTACAATGGTGAGGACCATAATCTGAAGGAAAGAAAAAACAGGAAAGATTTATCCATCAGACTGTCCCAGTTTTTTGACCATTATTTAAAAGGAGCCCCAGCACCATTGTGGATGACCCAGGGATTGCCGGCTGTAGAAAAAGGAAGGACCTTGAAATATGAACTGGGGGAAAGTATTGATTAAACCCGAAATATGCATTAGGTTTCCTATTGGGATCGAAACTGCATGAAAACCAGGCTATTGGGTAACTAATTCCTGATACCAATGGGGTAAAGTCAAAAATGGGCAATACCTAATTGAATATCAGCTAATTACAATCTTGAATTAGGTTCGCAATGCATAAAACAGGTCAAAACCATTTTCATTATTCTTGGGTAGTAAGGAATCCCTTTTCATGAATAAATTGGGATTCCTTTCCTGCTTGATTGAAATTTAAAATCCCAAAACACGCAAAAAAGCCCCCATCCAATATGTTCGGATGGGGGCTTTTTTAATTCGAAGTTTTAAACCCGTTTTCTGCCTTATCGATTGGATTCAAGCCTGAAATTAATTGATAATCGGTCAAATAATAACATTTTAAACTTCCTTCCGGAAACAGGAAGCATCTATCGGGTTTAACCCGTGATTTGTCGGGTTTTAACCGAAGAATTTTTTCAAACCTTCAATTTTCTCATCCAATGATGCTTCTACTGCGCGATAGGCGTCCGCATTGGGAAGTGCTTCATTCACGGAGAAGTAGTATTTGATTTTTGGCTCGGTGCCGGAAGGTCTGGCGGAAATCTTGCTGCCATCTTCCAGGTAGAATTGAATCACATTGGATTTGTCCATATCAAGCTCGGCTTCAGTGCCGTTTTCGACATCAAAGACTTTGCTTTCTTTCACATCCACAATCTTCGTCACCTTGATGCCATTGATGGTCGTTGGTTTGTTGGTTCTGAATCCAGTCATTAGGTGCTGGATTTGCTCAGCACCATCCTTGCCTTTTTTGGTTACGGAGATCAAGGATTCTTTATAGAAACCAAACTGCATGTAGATTTCGGCCAACACATCCTGAACGGATTGTCCCTTGGTTTTGTAATAAGCCACAAGCTCGGAAAATATTGCTGCAGCGGAAACTGCATCCTTGTCCCTTACAAAATCCCCAACGAGGTAGCCGTAACTTTCTTCTCCGCCACCGATAAATTGCTTCTTTCCTTCGAGTCTTCTGATCACTTCTGCGATGTTTTTGAATCCCGTCAAGACGGAGTAGCACGTCACACCGGAATCATGGCAGATCGCGTCTATCAATTCCGTGGTCACAATGGTATTGACCATAAATTGATCACCGGTCAATTTGCCATATTCCCTCCATTTGTTAAGCAAATAATAAGTCAGCAGCGTTGCGGTTTGATTGCCATTCAACAGCTCGTATTCACCGTTTTCACCAGGAACGCAAGCTGCATAGCGATCTCCGTCTGGATCACTTGCCAGAACCAATTCCGCACCCACTTTTTTCCCAAGTGCAATCGCCATGGTCAATGCCTCGGCTTCTTCTGGATTGGGATAAATCACCGTCGGGAAATTTCCGTCAGGTTCTGCCTGCTCCTTGACAATATGGATATTTTCAAAACCATAAATCTTCAAAGCCGCAGGAACCATTTTGCCGGAGGCGCCATGAATGGGAGAGAAAACAATCGGCATGGCCCTGTTCACCATGATTTCATTGGGGGACAGGCTCAATTTTTTTACCTCATTGAGGTAAATCCAATCAAAATCCTCTTCGATATATTCGATAAGCGCATCGTTTTTATTCCAGTTGACCTTGTCGAACGAAGTGATTTTTTGTACTTCGTTGATAATGTTTTTATCATGCGGCGCCACTACTTGGCCGCCGTCATCCCAATAGGCCTTGTATCCATTGTATTCTTTTGGATTGTGTGAAGCCGTCACCATGACGCCACTTTTGCAGCCAAAATGGCGAATTGCAAAGGAAAGCATAGGCGTAGGTCTCAGGTCCCTAAAATATTTCACCTTGATGCCATTTGCAGTAAATACATTGGCTGTCGTATTGGCAAAAAGCGTATTGTTGATCCTATTGTCGTGGGTGATGGCAACTTTTATCTCTTCGCCGGGGAAGCTTTGAAGGAGGTAATTGGCCAAGCCTTGGGTGGCCATCGCAATGGTATAGACATTTACCCTATTAGAGCCCACGCCCATTATTCCTCGCAAGCCACCAGTTCCGAATTCCAAGTCCCGATAAAAGGAGTCGATCAGTTCTGTAGGGTCAGGTGATTCCAACAAAAGCCTGATATCGCCCTTGCTTTTTTCGTCAATGTCACTGTTTAGCCATGCTTCCGCCTTGGCTACAATCATTGGATCTATTGTTGTCATTTTAATAAAAAGTTTGAATGAATTTCTAATTTAAATATTTCGGCAATAATTCCTATGTTCCTTTGTTTAAAACCTAAAAAAAAAGTCCGGTTAAAAATTTAACCGGACTTTTTTCATTTGGAAAAAGCTTAAAGATTTCCTCTCAATCCCTGCTCTCGCTCAATGGCTTCAAATAGGGCTTTGAAATTTCCCTTTCCGAATGATTTGGCCCCTTTTCTTTGGATGATTTCGAAAAACAAAGTCGGTCTGTCCTGTACAGGCTTGGTGAATATCTGCAACAGGTATCCTTCTTCGTCCCTGTCTACCAAGATATTAAGGTCCTTGAGGGGTTGTAAATCTTCGTCGATTTTCCCTACTCGGTCCAAAAGATCAGTGTAATAGGATTCGGGAACTTCCAAAAACTCAACCCCTCTTTTTCTCAATTCAGTTACGGTATGGATGATATTGTCCGTGGCGATGGCCATGTGCTGAACCCCTGGACCATTGTAAAAATCAAGGTATTCCTCTATCTGGGATTTCTTCTTGCCTTCTGCGGGTTCGTTGATCGGGAATTTGATGTATCCGTTTCCACTGCTGACTACCTTGGACATCAGGGCAGTATATTCTGTGGAAATGTCCTTGTCATCAAAGGTGATCAATAGATTGAAGCCCATTGTTTTTTCGTAGAATTCGACCCACTTGTTCATCTCACCCCAGCCTACATTGCCCACACAATGGTCGATGTATTTCAAGCCGATGGGTTGTGTTTTGTACTCGGTTTTCTTTTCGATAAAACCGGGAAGGAACAAACCCTTGTAGTTTTTTCTCTCCACAAAAGTATGGATGGTTTCTCCGTAAGTATGGATGGAAGCGACTTTTACCTCTCCAAATGCATCTTTTATGGTCTTCGGTTCCTCATAGGAAATAGCACCTCTTGAGGTGGTTTCCTTCCAAGATTTCTCTGCATCATCTACCCAAAGTGCGAGGACTTTTACGCCGTCCCCGTGTTTTTTGATATGGTCAGCTATCGGGTGGTCTTCAAAAAGGGGAGTGGTGAGAACCAATCTTATTTTATCCTGTTTCAAGACATAAGCGGCACGGTCTTTAACGCCTGTTTCCGGACCGGCATAGCCGAGAAGTTCAAACCCGAAGGCATATTGGTAAAATAGGGCAGATTGCTTTGCATTGCCCACATATAGTTCTACGTAGTCTGTCCCGTTGATGGGGAGAAAATCATGTTCCATTATTTTTGTATTTTTGGGTTTATAATTCTGTATAAGATTCACTGATTACAAAGATAAAATTTTAAAAGGGAATGCGGGTGAAGTACCAAAATATTACGGATTTTTGGAAACAACAATTGAATTGACCCAAAGTCAATTCAATTGTTGTTTTGTAATCAACCCTTCATTCTTGTCCGGTTTTGTTTGCCAATAAATAAACAAATCCCAAGATTCCCCAAGTCATTGCCGAGGCAGTTCCCCACATTTCGGGAAAAATGGTCCAGAGTAAAAAGTACCAAATCGGTATGGCGACCAATCCGATCACAAACTTGAAAGTAGCCGTAAAGGCAGGATCCTTAACCTTTCGAGCGATAGCGAGCCAAATCCAATAAATGGGAAAGTGAAAAATCTTCATCACTTTATTGGCCAAATAGGGTTTGGTGATCACCTTTTCGGGTATTTGATGCTTAAGGTCTTCTTGTGATAAGAAATATTCCACTGAAGTAGGATCCGTGAGATCCACCCCATTTTCGATGAGGCGCTCCAAATCTTTTTGATAATTGGCTTCTGGTATGTGGCTGACCAAGGGTTTTAAAGCCGCATGGGTTGCCTGAACCAATTGTCCATGATTGGGGCAATAGTCTTTTGGGGAAAAAGGTTTGCCAATAATAAGGCGGACTTTTGACCCGGAATTTTTGTGGTTGCTGTAATTTATCCCCACTGGAAGGATCACCAAATCCAAATCGGGGTCTTTTTCAAGAGTTTTGACAACAATGCGTGCAAAGCCCTTCTTCAATGGCCTAAGATTTCTTTTTAAGGAATGATTTCCTTCACCAAAAATCAAGATGGATTTTTTGCTGGAAAGGATTTTGGTGCTCAGGTCAAAGGTTTCCTGGTTTTTCTCCATGTTTTCAATTCCATCCCGAACGCGGAAAATTGGAATCATCCTGATGAAATCCAGCAGTTTTGCTACAATTGGATTTTTGAAAATGCTCGCACGGGTTAGAAAATAGGGCTTCAGATTGAGGTGGGTGGCAATGAGAATAGGATCGATCAGGGCATTCTGATGATTGGCAATAATCAAAACCGCTTTGTTTTTGGGAATATTTTCTCTTCCAACTACATGAATTTTGGAATAATATAGGTGCAAAGCCACCTTTACCAAAAACGTCATTGTATAATTTATTAAATCCTTCATGCCTGAATTAAACAACTGTAGATTAGGGTGAAACGTGAGACAATAGACGCTAAATATCCATTGCACATAAGATGGATGAGGAGGGATTAACTCACCTTTTTCCAAACCAATGCGATGGCAATCCCGGAGACAATGTGCCAAATCCCCCACCAAGCAGCAATGATCGCCATTCCTCCTAACCCTTCAAAATAAGTAAAAATCAAGACCAATGCCAATCCTGAGTTTTGAATTCCAGTTTCAATGGTCAGGGTTTTCGTGTCAGGTAGGTTTAAGCGAAAGATTTTGGACAAGGAAAAACCAGAAAACAAAGCGGTGAAATTATGCGCCAAAACCCATAAAAAAATGACACCGATAAACTTCACAAACAAATCATAATTTCCTCCGAAAGCAATGCCAACGAAAGCCGCAAAAATCAAGATGCTCAGTGGTTTCAGAATCCGGGTTGCACGAATAGCGAAATCGGGAAAGCGATTGTTGATGGCGATTCCCAACAGCAAGGGGATTCCCAAAATCAAAGCAACCGTCTGGAAAACGTCCCAATAATCCAAACTGATTACTTGCATCATCGAAGCAGTCGGTCCATAAAATCCAGACCAGATCGAAAAATTCAAAGGTGTAAGGAGAATTGAAAAAACCGTGGAAAAGGCTGTTAAACTGACAGAAAGTTCCGAATTCCCCTTTGCCAAATGACTGAGAAAGTTGGAGACATTTCCACCAGGACAAGCGGCGACCAAAAACATACCCAACGCCACACTCGGTGGAGGCTGGACAATATTGATCAGGATCCAAGTCAGAAAAGGCAAGAAAATGAATTGGGAAAACAGACCGATCCAAAAAGCTTTTGGGTTTTTGGCAATGGCTTTAAACCCTGAAAATTTCAAATCCAAGGCTACACCAAACATGATGATGGCCAATGAAATATTGAGCAGAAAAAGTGAATCCTGGTTGAAATTGAGGGTGCTTTTGTCCAGGTCTTCGAGCATATTGTGGTTTTAAAGGCGGGATTTTTTCTGCCATGGTAAGCATTTCGACGATGAATAAGCCGGTATATTTTTTAAGACATGGATTTCAATTTCCTAAGCAAGCAGCTTGAATTGAATTAAAGTCAACTCTAGACCAATTCCCGCAAATCCACCGGTACTACCCTCGAAACGCCTGCTTCGATCATGGTAATCCCGTAAATGATATCCGTACTGGCCATCGTTCGTTTGTTGTGGGTGACGATGATAAACTGGGATTCTTTCGAGAAGGTCTGGATGATGGTGTTGAACTTGTCGATATTGGCATCGTCCAAGGGGGCATCTACCTCATCGAAGATACAGAAAGGTGCGGGTTTCAGCAGATATATGGAAAAGAGGAGGGAAGTGGCTGTTAAGGTTTTTTCACCTCCTGACAGTTGGTTGATCGTCAGAGGTCGTTTTCCTTTGGGTTTGGCCATGATTTCGATTGGACTTTCCAATGGATTGTCTGGATCGACGAGTTTGAGATCACAATCATCCTCGGCGGTAAAGAGCGATCGAAAAACCTTCACGAAATTTTCCTTGATTTTTCCAAATGCATCCAAGAAAGTTTCTTTCGCCACTTGATCGATTTCTTTGATGGTATCCAAAAGGGAATTTTTGGCTTTCACCAAATCCTCTTTTTGTTCGGTGATGAAGGTGTGTCTCGTCTTGATTTCGTCATACGCTTCCATGGCCATGGGATTGATCGGCCCTATTTTTTCAAGCCTTTCTTTGGCTTTGGAGACGATTTCCCGGATATCTGACTCGGCAAGTGCCGTGTATTCCTCATCGACTTCTGGGTTTTCTTCCATCATCGCTTCCAAATCAATTTCAAACTCCACACTCAAGCGCTCTTTCATGCTGTTCAACTTAAGCTTGATTTCGTTGAGGGAATTTTGGAGTTCTCCTACAATGGTGTCCAGGTTTTGCCTGGTTTTTTGGAGTTCACGGATTTGTTTGTCTGTTTCGTCTATTTCACCACGGGCTGCATAATACTCCTTTTCGACTTCGTTGACACCTCTTTCGATGCTTTCTTTTTCGGTATAAAATTCGATCAATTCATCATCCTGAACTTCATCATTGTCCAAAAGGGATCTGATTTCCTGATCAATGGAAGCATGTTCAAGTTGAGATTTTTCGATTCTTTCCTTGCTGCTTTCGAAGGCGCTCCGCTTGAAATCGATTTCCTGGTCGAGGCTGTTTACCCGATTGGCCTGCTGGTGATAGGCAATGTTTTCTTGGTTGAAGCCGTTTGATTTTTGGCTCAAATGTTCAGATTCTGATTCGAGATCGGCATTCAGCATTTCCAATTCCGCCTCAAGGGACTCAAAATGTGCCCTTTCCTTGAGAAGTGCCGGCACAATTTCCCCAAGTTCTTCCTGAAGTTGATCGATCCTTTCCAGGATGTCTTCCATTTTGTTGGCATTGGAGGAAAGGATTTCGCTCAGTTGTTCCTTTTTGGTCCGTATGGACACGTATTCTTGGTTGATCTCGTTGATTTCCTGTTGCAGCTTCTCGATGGTGGACTTGTAGCTCACCTCTTTGAGTTTCATCAGGTCGCTGACTTTTTTGTCAAGGTTGGATCGGGTCAGACTCACTTTTTTGTTCAGTTCCTTGATTTCCCTTTCCAGTTTTTCCAGGTTTTTGGCCCTTCCTATCCGTTTTCCCTCGAATAGTCCGACTGAACCTCCGGAAATGCTGAATTTTCTTTTGGTGAATTTTCCACTTTCGGTGATGAAAATGGTGTCTTTGTCCTCCGGAAAATCGTGAAATTCTCCCCTGACGATATACACTTCGTCCAGAATGAAACTGATCAGTTTGGCATATTTTTCATCATATTCGATGATTTCCGTTGCTGGAATGGCGTTGGCAAAAAGTTTGGTATGCGAAGGCTGAAAGCGGTCAAAATGCTCAAGAACAAAGAAATTTGCTTTTCCCTTGGCGGCATCACTCAAGAGGTTTACCGCAGTGATGGCTTGGTGCTCTGTTTCCACCACATAATAATTCATGTAGTTTTCCAGAAAATTTTCAATCGACACCCGGTATTTTTCTTCCGTGGTCAAGATATCCGATAGGAGGAGCATGTCTTTTCCCCAATCGGAATTTTTCTTCAGAAACTTGATTGCCTCTGGAAATCCCTCAAGATTTTCGACCAATGATTTGGTCAAGTTGAATTCATTCTGTCGGGCATCCAGCTTACGCGAAGATTGCGTGACTTCCTCCCGGATGATTTCTATGATGTGGTTTGTTTCTTCTATTTTTTGGTTTTGATCCTCTTCCTTGGCTTTGATTTTGGTCAAATCATCCATTTTTACATCCAAATCCTCTTTGAGAATGACCAGTTTGTCCTCAAAATCCACCAAACTCGCTTCTTGGTTATGGTCGGTTGAAGTAGTCTTTTCTAGTTCTTGCTTGAGGGTGGAGAGTTGAATTTGCTTGATTTCCTGATCTTTGGAGAGTTGGTACACCAAGTCTTTTCGGGATGAAAAATCCCTGTTGCGTTCTTTTTGTCTCTCTTGGATTTCGGATTGTTTGGCTTTCTGCTCCTCATAGGCAAGTTTCAGGGCTTCCACCGTAAATTCCCTCTCTGCGAGGAGCTTTTCTGCACTCTCTTTTTCTTGTTCCAAAGAGCGGATACTGAAACCAGCCCTGTCATTTGACTTGCGGTCATTGTCGATCTGTTCGCGAAGTTTCTGCGCCCTGTCTTCCAAAAACCGCAGCCTTTCATTTTTTATCTTTTTGTCGCTTTCAAACTGCCTGATTTTGTTGACATGCTCGTTTAGGGTTTTTTGGCGAGAGGACAAGAGTTTCTCCTTCAGGAGCAGCGCAACTTTACTTTGTTCGAGAAAAGCCTCCTTTTCTGATATTTTGGAGCTTACCTGAAGTTTTCTGTCGTTTTCTTCTTGGACTTTTTCATGGAGACCGATGAGGTTCTCGCTTTGCTTTTTGACGGATTTTTTTGCCAAATTGACGCTGGCATCCTTGTATTCCTTCTTCAATTCAAAATACCGTGCGGTTTGCCTTGCTTGTTTTTCAAGGCTTTTCAGGTTTTTTTCGATTTCAAACAGCACATCTTCCACTCTGGACAAATCGGCATCGGTATCCTCAAGCTTGCGTAGCGTTTCCTTTTTCCTATTCTTGAATTTAGAAATCCCGGCGGCCTCCTCAAATAACTCCCTTCGGGAATTGTTCTTGTCATTCAGCAGCTCCTCGATCATTTTCAACTCGATGATGGCATAGCTGTTGGAGTTGATCCCTGTGTCCATGAAAAGATTGTTGATGTCTTTTAGGCGGCAAACCACCCCGTTGAGCAGGTATTCGCTTTCTCCGCTTCTGTAGTATCTTCGGGTGATGGTGACGTGGGTAAATTCGGTTGGAAGGAGGTTTTTTGTGTTCTCAAAAGTCAGGGAAACTTCTGCCAGATTGGTTGGTTTTCGGTTTTTGGTGCCATTGAAAATGACATTCTCCATTTTGTCCGATCTGAGCATTCTGGATTTTTGTTCCCCCAAAACCCAACGGATCGCATCGACCACATTGGATTTTCCACAGCCATTTGGACCGACGATACCGGTAATCCCTTTGTCAAAATGGATGACCATTTTGTCTCCAAAACTCTTAAAACCCTTTATTTCCAGTTTGCTCAGCAACATCCCAACGCCAATTATTTTGAATCTAAAGCAAAATTAAACCATTCTCCAAATTAACCAAGAAAAGCAGGGTTGCGGAGGCAAATTCATATCAATAGAGCCTATATTCAGGACTTCTTTTTTCTACCTTCGGATTTTATCCCTATCTTGGATCAGTTATAAAAAACACAACATAAGTGGAACCAGGGAATATAATTTATATCATCGCCATCATCATTTATTTCATCTATTCTGCCGTCAAAAAGGGCAAAAAAGAAAAGGAATTCATGGATGAAGAGACGGATCAAGATGGCGGTGTAGAAAATGAAAGACCAAGGCCAACTTCCTTTGAAGATCTGCTGAAGGAAATCAGGGCTGGGCAGGATCAGCGAAAAGCCAACTTACCAGAAACAGGTCAGGGACAATCCGTTCAACCTGCGCCTACGCTCAAAGTCAACAAGCCGGTTTCAAGACCGATGGAGCCGATGGTGGCTGCTGATAAAACCGCCGTGGAAACTTCCAGAAAATATGGGGATTTTCAGGGATTTGTTGGGGATTCGGAACGTCCCAAAATCCTGACATTGGACGAGCAAGTGAGAATTTCATCCAGCTTGAATGGTCCAATTGTCCTGCAATTGGACAAGGAAGCCAAAAAAGAAAAGCCTGCCAATAGAATTGGCCGTATGCTGAAGGATCCATCTACCGTGAAGGATGCCATTATTCTGAGCGAAATCCTTAATCGAAAACAGTTTTGAAGTTTTTCCCTCCAAGTGCTTTATTGTAAGGGAGTAAAAATTTATTTTTTGACCGGGTAATGTGGATCAAGTGAATTTTTAAAAATTTCCCTGTTTCGGGGAATTCAATTTTTTAGGGAGTTTAACTCGTTTTATGCATTACGAACTCAATTCAATATTATAATTAACTGATGTTTCATTATATGTTGATTGTTTTTGACTTCACCATATCGGGAATACGTCAAATCCCTATAATAGTCTGATTTTCTTGCAGTTTCAATCCCATTTGGAAATGGAATGTACATTCCATCTAACTTAATCAAGTTAGATGCTTTACGTTACTTTTTTGGTGTCTTAGCATTCGGGTTAAATTTATTTTTTTGCCATTGGCAATCAACAATTTAATTTTTCGAGTGTTAATTAATTGGGGTTTTAAAATCAGCTGTCTTACCATCAGGTGAATAAATTATGAAACTCCAGATCCAATCTTTCAACACTTCTCGTAAATGACCGTATGAAAAATTCTCTCCAAGTAAAAACCGGAAATCTTTCTGATCCCAGACGGGATTTTCTAAAAAAAACAGGCTCCTTGGCCATCATGTCAATGTTTGGGGTCGGGTTTTTTACCTCCTGCAGCAGTGATGAGGATACCAATCCAAATACAGGCAACAACAACCCTCCAGCTGGAGCTACAGGCATTACTGTCAGTGGAAATACCGTCACCATCAATCTTGATCAGGCAACAGGGTTAAATGTTGCTGGTGGATGGGTTCTGATTATTCCCGCCCAATTGCTAGTGGTCAATGTTGGGAACAATTCATTCAATGCCTTGACCTCTGTGTGTACCCATTCCGGTTGTGACAAAGATTGGAGGTTTGCCAGCAATGTATTTACATGTACCTGCCATGGCTCAAGATTTAGTACCGACGGAAATGTGCTTACCGGACCGGCCAACCAAGCCTTGGCAAGTTTTCCTACCCGTCTCGACAACAAAATTTTAACGATCACCAAATCATGATGAAAAATTTAATTGTCTTTTTCTTTTTTGCTTTCCTTGTCACCTTCTCTTTCGAAATGAAGGGTCAAACCTACAATACGGACAAAGGGAGAGCAGAATTCTTGTCCAAAGCAGCCTTAAACGAGTTCACCGGAGTTTCTGACGACTTGAATGGCTTGTTGGATTTTGAAAAAAACAGTTTTGATTTTTTCATTGACCTCAATACCCTTAAAACTGGAATAGGTCTCCGGGATCGGCACATGCGGGAAAATTACTTGGAGACAAAAAAGTACCCTTATGCCGAGTTTACTGGTAAAATCAATGAACAGGTTAAACTGGAAAAAGGCCAAAGCAAATTGCTGAACGCAACCGGTACCTTCAAGATACATGGCAAGGAGAAAAATATGGTGGTACCTGGAAAGATCACTTGGATTTCCGATTCGGAAATCCAGTTGGAAGCTACCTTCAAAATCCTCTTGAGTGATTATAATATAGCCATTCCCTCGGTGATTTTTTATGAATTGTCTGAAGAACAAACGATTAGCATCAAGGCAAACCTGAAGAAAAAAACTGTAAACACGAAATAACATCACGTCTCCAAATCATCCTGATTTTTGAATCCAAAGCCGAGCACTATGAAAATTAAAATATTAATCCTCGCCCTGTTTCTTTCACATCCCTCAATGGCACAGTTGGAGAGAAAATTGGCCGATGGGAGCCAAAAAGAGGAGCTTATTTTTCATGCGCCAAGGCATATCAATTTGCTTACCGTGGAGCCTTTGGATAAAAAAGCACTGCATTTTGCGATCATGCACACTTTTGGGACCATCGATGGGGGCCTCCAAGATCTTTATGGTTTGGACAATGGGGCCAATATCCAGTTCAGTTTTGAATATGGGTTTTCCGAAAAATTTTCCCTTGGCGCTGCTAGGGCCAGTACCGATAAGGTGTACAATCTTTATGGCAGGTACCATTTTTTTAGTCAGACCCAAGACAACAAAACCCCTTTTTCCCTCTCCATGATGGGAGGCGCAGCAGTCAATACCTCCAATTACAGTTTCTTAAATGAGGATGCGCCGGATTTGTTGGACAGAACCAGTTATGCTGCTCAATTGATGCTCGCCAGAAAATTTTCAGAAAAAATCAGTGTACAATTGAGTCCGATGATGGCCTATTTCAATGACCCAAGGGCGCTTTATCAAATTGAAGGAGACCAAAATCTCTATTTGGCTTTGGGATTCAGTGGTAAATACAAGATGACAGGAAAATCTTCTTTGACTTTACAATGGATACCCAATCTCAACAATGATTTAAGAAATAATTTGGGAGTCGGAATTGATTTGGAAGCAGGAGGCCACGTATTTCAAATGTATTTTGTAACCTCTCAAGCGCTGAATGAGCAATATCTATTGGCAGGGGGAAATGGTGTTGCTGGAGAAAAATTCAGATTGGGATTCAATGTCAACAGAATCTTCGCCACGGGCAAAAAAAAGAGAGCCGACTAGTTAATTTTATACCTTCTGGATAAAATCCATTGGTCCTCTTTTTCATCCACTATCAAATAGTTTTGAGTTTTGGCCCAATCTTCAAAAGCTTTGATATCCTCCTGTTCCGATGGATAGGCATGCAGATAATATTTGTAAACGAAAAGCTCAAATTCATCAGGTTTTTCAGTCTTGACCCGGTCGATATTTTCCAAGGCAACCAACTTTTTTTTCGCCATTTCTAGTTCCGGAAGGAGGATATCCTTGCTCAAGTAAACGAAGTTGTTGATCAGTATAAGATTATCATTTTCAGTGTTTAATACAGTTTCATTGAAAGCTTTAATAAAATGATTGTAATTCTTGATTTGCCCTTGATGTCTGATACTGGCCAGCACAGGAACAAGCAACAGAATAGCGATGGCCACAGTTTTTTGCTTTGTCGTTTTCAGGAAAAAAACAGCCAAACCAAAGGCCAATAAATAGCCCGACATTTTAAAATCATGCAGCCAAAGCGCAATTGCTGCACCCAGAATAAAAAGGATGCTCAGCCAATTGATCCAGATTTTGTTACTCATCCAATCGGAAACTCCCATCGCAATCAAAACCGACAATGGTCCAATAAGAACAATAAGGTGTCTCGGATTGAGATAGATCGGATTGTAAAAATCCAGGGTGGAGGTCATGAACCAAAAGCCTAGAACAAGACAGCCAACGGTCAGTGCAAATTCAAAGAGAATTGGTTTCTGGGATTTGAATGCCATCCAAAGTCCAGGAATCGCCAAGACCAGCCAGGGCCAATAAGCCCTTTCCACAAATGCAAAAAATGGCATGTAAGTCAAACGACTGAAAATTGCCCCCATTCCCTTGTCATGGTACGTGTATTCTGAAATATAATGGCCTTCATTTACCATTTCCAAACGGTAAAATACATTGCCGAATTTCCAGTGGAAAAATCCAAAATACAGGGAAAGCAAAACCACTGACCAAATCCCAAACCATAGGTAAAAAGCAATCGGTCGCTTATGGACCAGGTCATGAAAAAATAAAATAATGGGAAAAGGAAGCAAAAGCACCATTGTTTCTTTGGTTGAAAACCCGATAATAAAAGCCAATCCCATGGCCAAAGCCATCCAGAAGGGAGATTTGTTTCGATAAATGGCAGTGAGCGGGACCACAATGACCCACAAGACCAGGAGGCTGTCGGGGTAAACTTTTGGCAAAAAATGGAGAAAATAAATGTGGGTAATGGAGAATCCCGTAAACCACCACTGATAAGTATTTTGCTTGGACAAACGCCACAGCAGGTAAAACGAAATCAAGTAGCTAAAAAGAGAAGCCAGTGCTGCCAAATGATCGTTGAGACCAAATAAATGGCTGAAAAACCCAGAAAAAACATAAGCCCCAAAACGGGAACTGAAGTGGTAGTCATCGGAAATCGGAATGCCCTCCCAAAATTTTTTGCCCGTCAATAAATAATAGACATCGTCACTAAAAGTGATCCCATCATACCCCAACCAAAAATAAAGGGATAGAAAAAGAAACCCTACAAAAAGGCTGAGATATTGTCGGGGAAGCTTTAAGGGCATGAATTCATTTGAAAGATAAAGTTAAATTGAAATAAGGTAATTTAAATTAGAATCCAGCTTTTCTTCCTTAGATTTTCAGAAATACGACTTCATTCAATCACTGAAACTGACAATATGTGTCAATGGGCATTTTATTTTACTTTTAAGCATTATCTTTCTTTTTTAAACAATGTCATGGCAAAATCTAACCAAATAGAGCAACAGAAAATTCTCAGGATCTTTAAGCTAATCAATTTGCTCAGGGGCAATATCGGGAAGCCTGTCCATAAATTGGCCGAAACCCTGGGGACCGATCCAAGGACCATCTACCGGTATTTCAAGCTCCTCGAGGCTTTGGGCTTTGAAATCGAAAAAGAACATTCCAAATTCAAAATCCTGGACAGGGTTGAGCACCCCAACGACCATTCCTTTGGGACTTTTTCGGACGATGAAATCCTGTTTTTGAATGACTTGATCAGCGGGAGCAGCAAAAAAAACCTCTTGAAAGATTCCATTCTCCAAAAGATCAGCATCCGTTCGGATTTTAAACAAAGCGTGACCAAGCTTTTCAACGCCAATTTGGGAATTTTTGTGGATCTTGTTTCCCAAGCCATCAAGGACAAAAACCAGGTGATTCTTCGGGATTATTATTCTGTCAGCAGCGATTCGGTGGCTGACAGACTGGTGGAACCGGTGGTTTTTTCAAAAAATTCCGATTCCATTTATGCTTTGGAGGTCGAAAGCAAGAAAATGAAAATTTTCAAAATAGAGAGAATAGGGGAGGTTTTGGTCACATCCAAACCTTTTAAATTCCAAGAATTGCATGAGCCTTTAGAGCAAGGTTTATTTGGTTTTTCTGGCAAAAACCAATTTCTTGTCCATCTCAAAATGACCAAGAAAGCCTTTCAACTGATGATAGAGGAGCATCCGGATACCAAACCATTCACTTACACCAAAAACAGAAACCAATATTATTTCAAGGCTGAACTCCCACATTTGCCTGGAATAGCAAGATTTATCTTGGGGCTTCCAGGCGAAATTAAGGTGTTGGAAGGAGAAGAACTGATTGTCAATCTTAGGGAACAATTGAATAAAATGAGTATTTAGGATGAAGGAAGAAACCAAAAAAGAGCTAACATCAAATGCAGCCTGCTTGGAGATGGAATTGCAGTGGTTCCAATCCATTATGGTCCTCAGGGGAAAAATAACCTTTGAGGAGTCGGTTCCAGAAAGTGAAATGGGAAGAACCGCACTGCCTGATTTCAGCGGACAGGAATCCAATTATGCAAAGCTTGTCCAAAAACACAATATGGGTTTAGAGGAAAGATTGGTTTTGATTCTTTCCTTGATCCCGGATATCCGACCCTCCTTACTTGATTTGTTGCATGTGAAAAACCAAAATTTTGATACCCCATTCGCTGAGTTTGGTGGGCTCAAAGCCGAAAAACACAAAGGTTTTCTTCCAACGGGCGAAACGGCCATTTTTTTGTTGGCGGGAAGCAATATCAAAAGGCGGTTTGAGCTGATGGCACTTTTCAGTCAAAACCATTTTTTTGCAAAGGAAAAAATCATATTCCTGGACAAATCCTTACCAGGAGAGCCTCTTCTGAGTGGTCAGTTGAGGATCAGTAAAGAATATCTTTTGTATTTAACCACCGGTGAACCTTATAAACCGGATGCAGATATTGATTTCCCAGCCCAAAGAATCATCACCGAACAAAAATGGGAGGATCTGATCCTTTCCGATCCAATCTTGGATGGGATTTCTGAAATAAAAAACTGGTTGAAACACGGCAAGGAACTGAAGGAACAATTTGATTTTGGGAGGAGGATAAAAAAAGGGTTCAAAGTCTTGTTTACGGGACCTCCGGGGACTGGAAAAACCTTCACGGCAAGCGTCCTTGGCCAATCCTGCAATATGGATGTCTATAGAATCGATCTTTCCATGGTGGTTTCCAAGTATATCGGGGAGACCGAAAAAAACCTGTCCAAAATTTTTGACCTCGGGGAAAATAAAGGGTGGATTTTGTTTTTTGATGAGGCGGATGCATTGTTTGGGAAGAGAAGCCAGACTTCAGATTCGCACGACAGGTATGCCAATCAGGAAGTTTCTTATTTGCTCCAAAGAATCGAGGATTTTGACGGCTTGGTAATTCTCAGCTCCAATTTCAAAAACAACATCGATGAGGCATTTTTCAGGCGCTTTCAGTTGGTCTTGGATTTTGAGCTACCCGACTTTTCACAACGGATGCAATTTTGGGAAAATTCAGTATCAGATCAATTTCACTACCATCCGGAGGTTTCCGTGGAAAAACTCGCCGAAAGACATGAGTTGTCAGGTTCATCCATCATCAATGTCCTGCATTTTTGCCTTTTGAAATGTTTGGAAAGAGGCGATAGGGAGATCATCAACGTGGACATTCTATCTGGGATTAGGATTGAAAAAATAAAGCAGGGAAAGAGTATCCTGCATTAATCCTGTTTCTTTTTCACAAAGTATTCAATGGTGACATCATCGTCAATCTTGGCGTTTTTGTTTTTGAGTTCATCGATAAGGATCAGCAGATTTTTGTTCTCCCTGATTTGCGCCAAAAGCTTCTCTTTTTTTTCACGGAATTTGATCTCCATTTTTTGATTCTCTTCCGTCATTCTCCCTATTTTTTTCTCAAGTGCTTCAATGGATTCTTCATTTCTTTTCAATTGGTATTCGTTTTTCTTCAATTCCTCGAGGAGGAAGATGTTTTGCATCTTATTTCTCAAATACATGATATACAATGCAATGGAAAAGATTACAACCAAAGCCACGATAATATAAATATATTGAGATGTATATATTGAAGTGTTCAAAATAAATTGCCTATTTATAGTATTAAATACTTTTTTAATTTTAATTTTTTTATAATTATAAACGCTAATTAAATCGTGAATTGGATTTAAAAGTAGCACATCTTTCTTTAAAATATTTTTTTACCTCAATAATATTTTTAAATTTGGATAATCACAAAAGTAAACATCATTTTTGTGTTTTTGCCTAGAGCGTAAATAACAATAGTTTTAAGAATGATTGATATTACTTTAGTTTACATAAGAGACTTGCTTAATCAACATTTTAAGAATCATTTCTCCATTTCTGACAATAAGGTTGTTCTTTCAAATTTGGTTGAAAGCGACGGTTCTTTTGCCAAAGAGGTAGACGATAAAGTAGTTTTTTTTCTTTTGGGATTTGAAGAAGAATCTTCCTTAAAAAATACAAACAGTCGGGGAGGCAGTATCGCCAATGGTTCCTTTTCGGACAAGCATCCTCCGCTTTACTTAAACTTGAATTTGTTTTTTTGCGCAAATTTCAGAAATCAAAATTATACCGAAGGCCTCCATTACCTTTCATTCATTATCAGTTATTTCCAGCAACACAAAACGCTGGTGCCCATCAATTCCCTGGGATTGTCAAAAAGGGTCCAAAAGCTGAGTTTTGAACTGTGTAAGTTGGATTACGATCAACTCAGCCATATTTGGTCGTCGATAGGGTCAAAACTTCTCCCCTCGGCACTTTATAAGGTGGGTATTGTCGTGTTTGACGAATCGCCGATAACAAAGATCACTCCAGTCATTACCCGCAGCGAAGAAGACCGGAACTAGATGCAATTTTCATTCACCCATATCGCAACTTTAACTTTTAAACACGGATATTTTTCTCAGGGTGAATGCAATACCTTCCAATTGGGGCTTTCAGAGGAAACCAAGAAATGCCTTTTGGATTTAAATCTTTTGATCAAACCATTTGATTCAGGCTTTCACCTTTTGAGTGGAGCACCGGAATTGTTGGAAGGAGAGTGGAGATCTTTGTCCATTCAATTGAACCTGAAAGATTCATTTTTTTTGAATTTTACCGATTTACCCGATTTCAATCCAAGTAACTCCCTTTTGTATTTTAACAACATAACGGTCAGTAAATCTAACAATTCCGATGTTTGTTATTTACATCCTTCCCCGACTGTGGATCGCGGATCTCTCGTCAGGCTTTGTACAGATGTTTTTCCATTAGAGGGTTTTGGTTCGGAGGAAAAAATTTCCATCGTTGATGCTTTGGGAAATACCATTCAAAAAGGATTGAAAGCCGATATTCAAGGCCCCAGTGAACTCGGATATTGTGCTATTCATGGTGAAACCGAAAAATTTGGATGTTATTTTTTTCCAAATAGCGTGTTCAAGAAACCCATCGGGATCATTGAGCTTTTTCCAGCCAGGTTATTTGAAGAAATGGATCCTACTAGAACCCTGTCTTTCAATATTTCATTTCAAAGCCAAAAAACAAAGTGGCGTTACCTTCTTACCGATTCACTATTTTGGAAATTTGACAAGCTTTCGATCATAGATTCAAAGAAAAAAGAGGTGTTTTTCACTGAAAAGGAAATTTTCCTAAACGGAGTTGGTGCCATTAGGTGTTTTGAGTCCTTGGAAAAAATCCAGATGCAGGACAGTCATTTTGGTGATTTCCAGATGGTGGAAAATTATGGGGGAGATCGAAGGACCGGAAAAATCATCATCAAAAACCTTCCTCGGGCCTCTCCCGAAATGCTTTACCACGACCCATCATTCAAAGATGCCTTGTACTCACATATTTTCATTTAAACAATCCACTTAAAATCAAAACAACTATGGCTCAAAATCTAATGACACCGGGAGTTTACATTGAAGAGAAAAACGCCTTCCCTGGGTCCGTCGTCGAAGTTGCCACTGCCATACCCGCATTTATTGGGTACACAGAAACGGCTTCCCGAAACGGAAAATCTCTTGTCAACCAACCCACAAGGATTACCTCCTTTGCGGATTATCTCGCCCTATTTGGCGGGCCTTTTCTTGCTAAATTCGATGTGAAGGGCCCGAAATCGGCATCGGTACCCCAGGAAGATGGGGCAACAGAGCCGGATGCGGAAGCTGCTGCCCCTGTAGATTCCAGCGTTGAAGAGCCAAAAGGGGAGTCCTTTACCATCGGAACTAAAGAATTCAGCATCATCTATCCCGACAACAACAAACTTCTTTTTTATAACAGCATCCGGTTGTTTTATTCCAATGGAGGTGGGACTTGTTACATTGTTTCGGTCGGTACCTATAAGGGAAAAGATTCCATTGAAGTCGACAAGGACGAACTCGAGGGAGGATTACTCAAGCTGATCAAGGTACAGGAACCCACCATTATCGTTATGCCGGAAGCTGTGATTTTAAAGGAGGTTTCCTATGATATTTATGCCACCATCCTCAGACATTGTAGAAAAATGCAGAGTAGGGTGGGGATTTTTGATATCTATGATGGATATGAAGAAAGAAGGGAAGGTGACGATGATGACATCATTACAGTTTTCAGGGAGAAAATTGGCACTGAAAACCTAAGTTATGGAGCTGCATACTACCCTTGGCTCAATACCAGCATTGTCCAAAAAGGAGATGTTACTTATAAAAATGTCAAAGAATGGGACAAATTGATTCCTCAGCTTTCGGAGAAAGTCACCATTGAAAAATTCAAAGCCGGCTTTGTGAAGAAACACCTCAGTGACAAACTTGCCGAAATCAAACCCGAAGAAGGGACTGAAGCTGTACCCACTGATGACCAAAAAAAGCAATTCACCGACGAATACATTGAGGCCAACGCAAAGAATTACCATTTGGGATTGATAGCGGTAAGCCCAAGTTATGCATCGCTGATGGATGAGTTGCGGGCAAAACTTAATTTGTTGCCAGCTTCGGCGGCTATGGCGGGCATCTACACGATGGTTGACAACGGGAGGGGCGTCTGGAAAGCACCTGCCAATGTAGGATTGAATTCAGTCGTGCAGCCAGCCGTAAATATCACCCATGACCAACAGGAGGACTTGAATGTCAATGCCATATCGGGTAAATCAGTAAATGCCATCAGAACCTTTCAAGGTGTAGGCACTTTGGTTTGGGGGGCGCGGACCTTGGACGGCAACAGCTTGGACTGGAAATACATCAATGTAAGAAGAACCATGATCATGTTGGAGCAATCCATCAAATTGGCGCTTCGTGCCTATGTTTTTGAACCCAACGATGCCAATACCTGGATCACGGTGAAAAGTCTCATTGTCAATTTCCTCACCGAAAAATGGAAGCAAGGGGCATTGGCAGGATCTTCTCCGGAGGATGCATTCGATGTTCAGATTGGTTTGGGAGCCACCATGACGGCTTTGGATATACTAGAAGGCAAAATGCTTATTTCCGTCAAACTGGCGATTGTCAGACCAGCAGAATTCATTGTGGTCACATTTGAGCAACAAATGCAAAAATCATAAGCAAACCAAAAAACCATTCAAAATCATTTAAAATAGCAATATCATGGCAGGAGAAGCACAAGACAGTAATTGGCCATTACCAAAATTTTATTTCAAAGTGGATTGGGGAAGTACCACTGATATTCCTTTTCAGGAAGTGAGTGGCTTGGAGGTTCAGGCACAACAAATTGAGTACAGACATGGAAACAGTCCCGTGTTTTCTACCATAAACATGCCCGGAATCATCAAAAACAACAACATCACCATGAAAAAGGGGGTGTTTGCCAAGGACAATAAATTCTGGGATTGGTATACCAAGATCAAAATGAATACCATTGAAAGGCAAAATGTGGTTATCAAGCTTTGCGATGAGGGAGGCAATCCCACGATGACTTGGACGCTGAACAACGCCTGGCCAACCAAAATCAGTTCGACGGATATGAAGTCGGATGCCAATGAGGTTGCCGTAGAAAGTATCGAAATTGCCCATGAGGGCCTTACGATTAGCAATGGTTAATTGATATGGAAACAGTTAGTTTCTTCCAACCCGGCTACGTCCCGCCAACCGCTTTCTATTTTGCTGTAAAATTTCCAAGAAGCAAGCCATTGGATAGCAGTTTTCAGGAGGTGTCCGGGTTAAAAGTTACCGTTGAAACCATGGAAATGAAGGAGGGAGGGGACAATCTCTTCGTCCATCATTTGCCACAATCCATCAAATATGAAAATTTGGTTTTGAAAAGATGTTTACTTCCCGGATCAGACCTGGAAAAGTGGTGCAGGAATGCCATTGAGAATTTCAAGTTTGAACCAAAGGACATCTTCTTGCACCTTTTGGCTCCCAAATCCAATATTTTGGCATCATGGTCGATTGTGCAAGCATTCCCAGTTTCTTGGGAACTGGGTAGTCTCAGCAGTACAAAAAATGAATTGGCCATAGAAACGCTTACTTTAAAATACCGGTATTTCAAAAAACTCAGATAAGCATATGACATTGATTATTAAAGAGCTTGTGATCAAAGGGGAGGTAATGGACCGGAATTTCCCGTTTTCCGAATCCCAAGTGGATGAGAAGGTACTGATGGAGTATTTGGCACAGATGAAGAAGGAAATCGAACAAGACTGTTTCGAAAAGTTGCTGGAAAAATTGGAAAACCGCAGCAGGAGGTAGAAATTTCATGTCAGAAGGGAAAATAAACAAAGTAAAGATTGTTGCTTATAGTGATCCTGATTACAGCGATCAGTTGGGGGAGTATGAAGTCTTGGTTAATCCAAGTAAAACCTCAAAGAAAGGTCAACTGGAGTACACCAATAATTCCTCTCCGATTGGAGGGAGTGCAGAAACTATAAAATTCAAAGGTGCGGGCCCCGAAAAGTACGAGTTTAATTTTTTTTTCGACGGCACAGGCATCATTACCAGCAAAAAAGTCGACGATCAGGTTGAGGAACTTATAAAATTGATGTATTCCTATAATGGAGATATCCATGAACCGAATTACATCAAGATTTATTGGGGTACCCAATCCGAATTCCAAGGTCGGTTGACCTCATTTGAGCAAGTCAATACGATGATGGATACGGACGGAACCCCGCTTCGTGCCGAGATCAAAGCCTCATTTATTGGATCCAAATCACCTGAGAAAAAGGCATTGGAAGCTGGTAAAAACTCTGCTGATCTCACGCATATCCGGACTGTATTTGCCGGAGATACGCTCCCCTTGATGTGTTTTCGGATCTATGGTGACAGTGGATTTTACATGAAGGTTGCCGAGTTTAACCAGCTGGATAATTTCAGGGACATTTCTCCAGGTGATCAAATAATATTCCCCCCTGTAATCTAAAAGTATGGCCACACTTATTCAAGAGAATCCTCTACCGATATCTTTTTCCATTGCTATAAATGGATCCCCCATAAAGGATAGCATAGAGGTTGTCTCCATCCGGATTTCCCAAGAAATCAATAGGATTGCCACTGCCAACATCCGGATTTTGGATGGCGGTGCTTTTGGGGTGGGTAATGAGGGTTTTGATAACAGCAATGGTCCCGATTTTATTCCCGGAAACCAAATCGATATTTCTCTGGGTTATGGGGATGATAGAAACAAGGTCTATTCCGGTATTGTCCTTTCGCAGAAGATGGTCGTTAAAAGGAACAATTCCTTCATTGAGGTCGAGTGTCGTGACAAAGCCTTTAAGCTGACCAAGGGCAGGTTCAACGGAATTTATGTAGATAGTAAAGACAGTGATGTTTTCAAGAAAATCCTGAATGACAATGGTTTGGCAAATGAGGTGGCCCCCACCGATCAGATGTATGGACAATTGGTACAACACAGTTCCTCATATTGGGATTATATCCTGATCCGGGCAGAGGTCAACAATATGTTTGTATTGACAGAGAACAACACCCTGAAAATAAAGCTTTTTGATTTAAGTGTGTCACCTGGCTTCAAAATCGGAGCAGATACTTTGGCTCTCGATGTGGACTTGGAGCTGAGCGCCGAAAACATCCATAAAAATTTCACAACAGTATCTTGGGATGAAGATTCACAAGCCATAAATGAAAGTACTGCAAGTTTAAGTGATTCTCTGAATCTTGGAAATCTCTCAGCGGTCAAGCTTTCGGGAGTCAATGAAGAGGTAGTGATCAGCAGGGCAAGTGCTGCATCTCTGGAAAAAACTGAGCTTGAAAATTTTGCAAAAAGTGCAGTGAGTCGGAGTGTGCTCAGCAAAATTAAGGGGAGAATCCAAATCCCCGGAACAGCCGAAATAAAAGCTGGCGATCTCCTCGAACTTTCAGGTTTTGGTGACCGGTTCAGTGGAAATGCTTTTGTTTCTAAAGTGAACCATGATTTGGAAGAAGGGAATTGGATTACCTCTATTTTCATTGGTCTTTCATCAAGATGGCATTCGTCCCTTCCCGAAGTGGAGGAGCATGAAGCTTCGGGTTTATTGCCTGCGGCAAAGGGCATGTATATAGGTATAGTCAAAGCCATTCATGAGGATCCAGACGATAATTTCAGGGTGAAAATATCCCTTCCGAGTTTAAAAAGTGAAACCCCAGATACTTTCTTATGGGCCAGGATTTCCTTTAACTATGCTTCCGCAAATTGTGGGATGTTTTTCTTTCCTGAAATAGACGATGAAGTCTTGGTGAGTTTCGTCAATAATGATCCAAGGTTTCCCGTGGTGGTGGGTGGTCTTTACAGCAAAAAGAACAGTCCAAAAGAGGTTCCCGATGAAAAAAATCAATTTAAATCCATCATCACCAAATCGGGCATTTCCATCAGATTTGATGATGAAGAAAAAATTCTCACCATTTCGACTCCCGGGGGAAACACCTTTGTTTTGGATGATAAAAATAAGCAAATCCTTGTCCAAGATCTCAATAACAACAAGTTGACGATGAATGACAAAGGGATTTCTTTGGATAGCCCAAAGGATATTGTCCTCAGCGCCAAAGGGAAAATCACTTTGGATGCAATGGATGAGATTGGGATATCTTCCAAAGCGGACCTGAAATCAAAGGCCCTCAACATCGCAATGGAGGCACAAGTGGGCTTCAAAGCAGCAGGAAATGCCTCTGCAGAAATATCCGCTTCCGGGCAAACCACCGTCAAAGGAGCGATGGTGATGATCAATTAAACTTAAAAAAAGATGCCACTAGCAGCCAGATTGACCGATATGCACGTTTGTCCCATGCAAACACCCGGTTTGCCCCCCATTCCTCACGTGGGTGGACCTATAGTAGGTCCGGGAACTCCCACTGTATTGATAGGAAAACTACCCGCAGCAGTTTTAGGAGATTCATTGGTATGTGTTGGCCCACCGGATTCCATCGTCAAAGGCTCTGCTACGGTCATGATCGGTGGAAAACCCGCTGCCAGAATGGGAGATTCCACTGCCCATGGAGGCTCGATCGTGCTGGGATGTCCTACAGTCATGATCGGTGGTTGATATGGAGGGTTCTGATAAATCATTTTTGGGAAAAGGATGGTCATTCCCTCCGGCATTTGACATAGAGTCAAAGAAGGTCAATATGGTGACAGAGGAAGAAGATATCGAACAAAGCATCCGCATTGTTTTGGGTACCGTGCCTGGTGAAAGGATCATGAACCCAAAGTTTGGCTGCAATATCATCAAGCATGTCTTTGAGACCTCTGATGCCACGCATTTGACTATGCTCAAGGATCTGGTTTATGATGCCATCCTTTATTTCGAACCAAGGGTGAAGATTCAAAAGATCAGCATTATCACTGACCGGATAGGAGATGGGGTTCTTTTGATCCACCTTTCTTATACGGTAATCATTACCAATACGCGAAGCAATATGGTCTTCCCTTTCTATTTCAGGGAAGGAACCAGTCTTTGATAAAATAAAATTCCGAAAATGAATAAAGGAATCAGTCAGAATGGACGCTTACCCAAAGCCCTGGAAAGTTCTTATTTTTCAGTGGATGAGCATACCATTTTGGATATGGTCCAATTTACCCTGAAGTTCTCGGAGAGTATCCATTATTTTTCCTTTGACAACAAGCCTAGCGCCAATTGGAAACCGTTTTTTCTCAATGACCCGGTTTTTGTCATCGGATTGATTGCGGGTGCTGAAATCCAGCATTTTAAATCAACAATAGACTCCATCCAATACAAGCTTGACCAGGGCAACGGCTATCAAAAAAAGGAACTGGAAGAAGAAGTCTGCACCCATATTCTGAGCTTGGCTGCCCATATCGTCAGGTGGAGCGATTTATTGGAGGAATCAAATTTCTCGGGTCCTTTGCTTCAAGAAATCAATAACATTCTTAAATTCCTCGAAGGCGAGATTGTTGCTGTTTTGCCTCTCCAGAAAAAATTCAGTGCTGGATTTTTTGGGTTTGAGGAATCGATTGTACCCGAAAAGAGAACGAATATTGTCTTTTCAGAAACCTTTAAAACAGTCTATAAAAATATTTTATTTATCAAGGAAAAAGCAGCAATCAAGTTTGAAACCGAACTGTTTGATTCAAAAAACCACCATCCCCATATTGGGCTATTGATTGCTTTTTTCAAACTTTTTCAAGAAATCCAGACCGATACCAACAATTTCACCAAGAAACATCTTGATTTTTATTACAAAAAGCTTCTTTCTCAATCAGAAAAACCAAAAGCTTCCAGTTATGCCCTCATAGGCGTAATCCCCAACACTTCCCAAGCAGAAAATTATGTCCCCGCAGGCCAAAAAGTGAGGTTTACCTTTTCGAACAAAGCTGAAGTAGATTTTGAAACCCTTTTTGGTACACAGCTCAGCCAGGCAAGCATTTCGGAAATCAGAACACTATACCAAAGCGCTTACAACCCTTTTGCCGGATCCAAAATCGGAGATGGGACATTTCTGAACGTAGTGTATGATTCCTTGCTCTATAAGAATGGGAAAACAAAGCAGGTAAGTTTTCCAAACAAATTCTCCTCAAATCTTCCTGCCATATTGGGAGAGGAGCAATCCAATAAAGTTTCCTCTGAAAGGACCATGTGGGAAAGTACCCTTGGCTTGGCGATCAGTTCACCGGTTTTGATCGTGGAGCAGGGAAACCTTCGTGTGGTAGTTTCCATGAGTTTTTCAGGCAATTCCCTTGATAAATTCAAAAGGGAATTGCTCAATCTTCAGATGTTAAAAGAAAGCGGAATCACTGGCAAAAACCAGGGTGCTGCTATCTCTGAAAGAGAACGCATTGCCTATATCAAGACTTTTCTGATAGAAGCCTTTCAACTTTCCTTTACGGCTGAAAGCGGTTGGAAGGCCTTGGAATCATTTTTTTCGAATTACTTGGATAGTGAAAAGGTGTTGGAATTTTCCTTTGAGCTCGAACGAGAAGAGGAAAAGCCGATTCCCTACCAAAAAGAACTCCATGGTGATGACTTTGACACGGAATGGCCATTGCTGAAAATTGTGCTCAACAATCAAGCACAACTCCATCCCTATAAGCCGCTTCGCTTACTGGAAATCGAAGAGGTTTCCATTGAGGCACATGTCACAGGGGTTGAAAAAATGGATCTTTCCAATCAATTTGGAGAACTCGACCAAAGCAATCCCTTTCAGCCATTTGGCCCATTGCCCAGTCAAGGATCCTATTTGCGCATGCGGAACCCATTGATTTTCCAAAAATATCTTTCGGAGTTAACCATCAATTATAAATGGAGTGCACTTCCTCAAGACCGTTTGGGGTTCAAGTCCTATTACAGCTCCTATCCCTATGGGATCGACAATGATGCTTTTGTGGCAGACATCTCCATTCAAAAGGGGAAAAAGCAAGTGGTCAATACTGGCAAGAACGAAAAATTCCAACTTTTTAAAACGGATGAAAGGGGAGATGGCCCTTACCTTAATCCTTATAGAACGCAGGAAGTGAAGCTGATTTGTTTTGATTTTACAGAGGGTGCTGGTCTGACAGAAGTTGAAAGAAGCAGAAATGAACTGTCGATGCTGCTTACGCTTATAGCCCCTTCCCAAGCGTTTGGGCATCATGTTTTTTCCGAGTTGTATGCCAATGCTTCCATCGAAAACAGCCGATTCAAAAGAAAGAATGTCGACTTGCCTAGGCAGCCTTATACCCCTGTTTTGGAACATCTTCTGATCGATTACAAAAACCAAGCGAAAGAAAATCTTTCGAGAGAAAATGCCGGTAAAAACCAATCGATCAAACTTTTCCATCTCCATCCATTTGGCCATGTTTTGGTCTATCCGGCATCCTTGGAGACATTTTCGTTTCTTCTGCCTCAATTAGAGCCAGAAGAGACAAATCTCCAGGAAAAGAGGAATCAAAAGGGACTGAAGGGGAATTTGTTTATAGGATTGGAAGATGTGAAGCCAAATGAAAACATCAATTTGGGATTTGAACTTGAGTCAGCCGTTTTCCCGATTACTTCAATGCATGCCCCCAATATGGAATGGGCCTATTTGGATAAAAACAAATGGATACCCATGGGCAATTTGCTGATGGAAGACAGTACAGCAGGATTTCTACAATCAGGAGTGGTCAAAATCAAAACCCCAAATTCCTTGAGCACTGACAATAGCCAATTACCGAAGGGAAAATTTTGGTTAAGGATTTTTTATCGTGGTGAAACGAATTTGAAATCCAGAATCAAGAATATATTACTCAATGCCTTGAGGGTAAAGAGTGTGGAATCGATCCAGACCAATGGAAACCTTGGAATTCCCGGAATCCGTGTGGAAAAAACGGCAATTCTTCAAAGCAATTCCAACTTGCTTTCCTTTGGACCCTTTCAGTTGGATATCGGTCAAGATGCCCAGAGTGAAGAGCAGTTTTATCTCCGGACCAGTGAATTGCTCAGACACAAAAACAGGGCGTCCTCGACTTGGGATTTTGAGCGATTGGTCTTGGAAAAATTTCCTGAAATCGGGACTGTACTGGTTTACGGAAGGAGTTCCTTTCCCAACCAAATGATAAAGGGGACCAAAGTACAGGTGTTGGTGACACCCAAAACCCTGGGTCCCAAAAATGAAAGTGAGGGCCCCCAAATGGTTCCTTTTGTCACCTTGCTAAAGATCAAGGACTATCTCTCCAGCAAAGTATCTCCTTATGCGCGGTTCGAAGTTTCGAATCCCGTATTTGAAAAACTGAAAGTGAGATGCAGTGTCAAATTCAATATGGAACAGCAATCCGGATACTTCAGGGATCTTTTGGTGAAGGAGTTGATCGATTTTCTTTCCTCGGACTCGGCAAACAAGCAGGGGCAATCAGGATTCCTTCAATCCATTTACAAATCCGAGATCCTAAATTTTATGGAAGCCAGGAATTATGTGGCTTTCGTGAGGCAGTTTTCAGTATTGCAAATCGTCGAAGCACAGGGCGCTTACAATGTCATCGATACGGCGGTCCAGCATCAAGGCAGGGAAATCGAATTGTTGAGAACAATTTCACCTTACGCCATTCTCACCTCTGCCAAAGACCACCACATCGAAGTCATTTATGATGATGTTTCCAGAAGCCCTGTAATGTCCAGCATTGGAGATTTATCCATTGATTCCGACTTCGTATTGAAATAAACCATTTAGAAATAAAATTATTCCAAAACATCCAATATGGAAGAAATTGACCGTCAAAACAAAATCATCATCAATAATAGGGAGCAACTGAAAAAGTTCTTCAAAAAGGGGATGCTTCCCACGGAGAATCATTTTGCGATCTTAATTGATTCCATGTTCAACAAAGCAGAGGACGGAATCAACAAAAATGAAACCGATGGATTGATGGTGTTCCCCGCTGGTGATGAACAGAAATTGCTGAGTTTTTATGATTACATCAAGGATAAAAAGGCTTCTTGGGTCATTGTCAGCAAGACCGGGGAAAGCAAAGGCTTAATCATCAAGGAAGATAAAAACGAATGGCCCACCATTTTCTTTGAACAAGGAGGGAAGGTTGGGATAGGGACCTTGCTGCCAAAACAGAAACTCGAAGTCCAAGGCATCATCGCCTCCCAGGGAAGGATGGGGACATTTAAAGAGGGTAATATACCCGCAGACGGGCAGTGGCACGACATTCTCGTAAATCTTAAAGGTTGCAATGCATTCGAAATAATGGCATTGGCAGGCCAAAAAAATAAAGGGAAATATGCCCTGATGCACGCCACTGCCATCAGTACTTTTGGAAAATCCCATTCCAAAATCTCGAAAACCTGTGCCTATTATGGTTTTTGGTGGAATAGAATCACTTGTCGCTGGCAGGGGGATACTTTTGAATACAAACTCCAAATGAAGACATGGAGCAATTATGGCAAAGAGGCAAAGATCAATTACAAGATTTCAAAGTTATGGGACAATAGCTTTAACCTGGAAGAGGGATGATGGCTGACAGTACAAAAGGGTTTTCCAAAAATGAGCCGTTGAAAGGCAGTATGGATTTCAATTATTTGAAAAACAAAGGGCTGCATTACGTGCAACAACTCAGTGGTGGGATTTGGACAGATTATAATGCCCATGATCCCGGACTGACAATCTTGGAGCAACTCTGCTTTGCGCTTACCGATTTGGCTTACCGCTCGGCCTATGATGTGGAGGAGCTGCTGACGACCTCAAAGGATAATCCCATTGATGCCAAAAACAACGGGTTTTCTTCACCACGTATGGTATTCAGCAGGCATCCCGTCACTTCCAATGACTTCAGGAAATTGCTGATCGATGGCTTCTGGCAAATCCAGAATGTATGGATCAATCCGGTCATGCCATACGACAGGGAGGAGGGACTCTGTGGTCTGAACAATCTTGAAATTCTTCCTTCACTGGCTTTTCAAAAACAACTTCGGAAGGATCCAAACCTGGAAAATGATTTCCTAAAAAGCTTGCGTACTTTCCTCAATCGTCACAGGAATTTAGGCGAATATTTTGGTGAAATTACGCTTCTGAAATCACAACCATTCAAGTTGGAAGCCAATATCAATATCCATCGCGACGAAGATCCTGACCAAATCCTGGCAGCGATCCTCTTTGGTCTCGAGAAATTTCTTTACCATCCGGTTGCTTTTTCGAGTTTTGAGGAATTGAAGGGGGAGAAAATGGACATGAGCGATATCTTTTCCGGTCCAAGGTTAAACTCTGGTTTTATCAAGGATTCGGCTCTTAAAGACAGAAAATACGAATTGCATTTGGAGCATTTTCAGAAGATTTTTACCAGTGTTTCCGGAGTGGAAAAGTGTTGGGAAATCAAAATTGATTCCCAGCCTGAAAGGAAATTTTTAAAGATCAAGCCAGGTACCTATGTCAATTTGAACATTGACGATTCGGAGGATGGGGTTTTTAGGACCATCAGGATTTTTTCCAACGGAAACCCAATGAGGACAGACAAAAACAAGGTGAACAACCTGCTGCTTGAATTGTGGTCAAAAAACTTCCGGAGCTACCAATTGGATCATTATCAAGAAGACTATTTTGAAAAAAACTTAAAAGGAAATTTCCGAAATCCAGGAAAGTACAGTTCCATCCAGCATCAGTTTCCCTTGATTTATGGGATTGGTAAAGAGGGAATTTCAACACGGGAAACCGATGGTAGAAAGGCGATGGTGATGCAACTTCGTGCCTATTTGGTATTTTTCGAACAGCACATGGCCAATCACCTGGCCCAGCTCGCCAATCTCAACAATATTTTCAGTATCTCTTATCAAGAAAAGTCAACCACTTACCATTCCCAAAGACTGACCTCTGTGGTCGGATATAAGGATTTGGAAATAAAAACAAAAAGCGATTCCGGATCTGTTGATGTCAATATAGGTTTTGATTCCAATCCCTACACCAGTGAAAGCGAATCTGAATTTCTTGACCGAAAAAACAGGCTATTTGATCATCTTTTGGCCAGGTTTGGAGAAAAAATCGATGATCTGCCTTTTTTGATTGCCTTGAAGCTGAATTTGATCCCAAATGAAACAGAGTTCCGAAAGGTATTGCTCAAGCGGAAATCCTCTTTTCTGATCGGACTGGAAAACATCAATTATTACCAAAACAAAGGAGAATTTTTTGACCAAGAGAAGTATTCATTTGAGGGGCTTTCGGGCATTGAGCAGATTCTGCTTGTCAAAACAGGCATTGAGAAGAAAAATAGCCCTTTGGTTTCAAAGATGATCACCAAAAGGGAAGGGGAGATCTTCACAGATACTGACTATGACTACCAAAATCCCAAAGTGAAACAGCATGATTTTTTGGAAGGATTTAGATTGATCACGGAATCTGAAAAAAAATGGGCCATCACCCAAAAGATAGAAAGGGGGATTCCGAATATCCATTTTGGTCCAATTGGTTTGAAAAGACTGATGAAAAATGCAGTGGATTTCAGAAAGTATATGCTTTCCAAGATAAAATCCAAAACCGATTCTGTGGAGGTGATTTTCCAAAAAGAACCCAATACATGGGTCGGTCTGTTGAAAGCACCCAATGAATCGGAAGCCATCCGAAAAATCTCAGAAACCATCCACTATTTCCGGCAATCCAACTTGGATGCGGAGGGGTTTTACTTGATCGATCATATTCTCTTGAAGGATTTTTTGGATAAATGTCTGTTGGGTTTTTATGTCGTGGACCATGAAGGGAAAAAAACCTTTCAGTCCGAATGGGCAAAAACCGAAGAGGAAAGATGTACCCTGCTGGCAGAATTTTACCACTTTGGAAAGGAAAGAGCATTCTATTTCCGTGAAGAAAAGTCAGTGGTGTTGAAAAATAGTTTACGACAGGTTTTGGCCATTTATACATTGGAGGAAGGAGAGACTTTCAATGAGCAAGAATTTGAATCCCTTGTCCAAAGCAATAGGGAGCTGTCCATGTTGATGGTCGGGACCGACGAGGAAAAAGGGAATCTTGGCTTGTCGGAGGTCGAAATGATCCGATTGAAAGGCACAATTCAAGGAAAGAATTTTCGACAAAGGAGGGTAGTCCTCAACAGAAAACAGAGTACAGGGACTGTTTTTTCAGAAGATTTTTTTGACCAAAAAATCAGTATTTGTCTTCCGGATTGGCCTGCCAGATTTCAGGACAACAATTTCAGGGACTATTTTGAAAGTTTGGTCAGGGAGCGCATTCCCGCTCACCTTCGGGTAGAATTATATTGGTTGGGATTTCAGGAAATGGAGGTTTTCGAAGCAGCGTATTCTGATTGGTTGGGGCTCAAAAAAGTTGGATCAAAGGCCAATGAAGAAGAATTTGTCAAATCTTCCTTGGCAATACACAATTTGATTGTTGGCTGGAAGGGGGGAGCAAGAAAATGAGTATGCGATCCAATATCATCCAAAAATCAACTATACAGTTTCGCTATCAGGGCAAAGCCCAAGCCAACCGCTGTAACAATGTTTTGGAGCAAATCTTTGGCCTTCATCTGTTGCCAGAAATGGACAAAGCCATCACGGCTGTCTCCCCGGAAGCCGTTTCCATAGAGATGGAGCGTTTGGAGATTGATTTGGGTCAGATAAATGAGGAGGATCTTTTGACAAGATTGGGTCCCATGATTAGGGAAGCGATGGAAAAAGCACTCTCCAAAGCGATGGAAGATCAATTTGATTTCTTGAAACAAAGAAAATCCAACGATATGAGTCGAGATCAAGATCTTGATCTTGAAGCCTTGACTTTTTATTTTCTTAAAGGCTATTTTCCTTATTGGTACGAAAAGAAATTGGAACTGATCGATTCCATGGAAAAACTATTGCTCTCCAATCCACTTGGGATATCCAGGATGATGATCCAAAATGCAAGAAATTTGGAGTTTACAAAAAGAATTGCTTTTGGATTGCCTTTGGAGAATTTTGACAAACTGTTGGGTGTATTGAGACCTAATGAGGCCACTTGGATTTTGGAGTACCGTGGTGAAATGCTAAATGCACTTCAGGAGGAAAAAGTGTTCAAATCAAAACCATTTGGGCTCGAAAAATCCATTAATTTATTCATTCTCCGGTTTAACTTGGAGGATACCGGTGGCAGTTTTAACAAACTAAAATTTTCCGAAAGAATACTCAAACAGACTGCCGCACATTATAATATGGATTTTGGATCTTTGATCAACCAGATGGTGAAGGCATTGGAAATCCTCGAAAAAGACACGTTATCCTCCAGACATTTGGGAAATGTGCTGAAAGCAATCCAAAACCAGAATCAGATGGTAAGGGATGATTTTGAAGTTCCCACACCAGCACCGGAAATCAGCTGGCTGAAATTGCTCAACAACAATACCTGGGAGGCTTTTAAATATCAGGTTTCCCCAGTGGAAAGAGAAAAAATCAGTTTGTTTTTTATTCGGGAAAGCGGTGGTACCAATATCCTTGATAACCTGAAAATCAAAGGTCTTTACAATTTGATCCAATTGTTATCCGGCCAGGCATCTGCTCAGATAAAGGAGATGATTCAGCGATTTTTTACCTCGGAAAGGATTGGTCTAAGTGGCTTCTCGGAAGAAAATGAGTTGCGGGTCCTGCTAAAGGAAGGCGTTTGGGCCATCACGGAGTCAGGATCAAAAGCCAATCCGATGGGATTTTGGTTTGGACTCCTGGTAAGATCTGCGCTGAAGGTTAAACCCGCGACGGGTACACTCATCAAAGCGCTTGAAGAATTTGGCGAAAATGAAATAGTCGGACATTCAAAAGCCATTCTTTCGAAAGAAATCACTCAAAGTGCAATTGATTCAGACGTCAGATGGCAGGACGGGAAGTTTGAAATGAAATCAACCGGTGGACTTGGCATTGATGAAAAACAGATAAAAAACAAAATCATCCGCCATTATCTTGTGTCAGGTATTTTATCCCCATCCCAGCAGGACTTGGGAAAGCAAGACATCAGGCGTATTTTTGAAGATTTGTTGCAAGAAGGGGAGGTTTTGATCTCAAAACTGATTGAGGATGCGGTCGACCCATCTGAGTTGTTGTACAGGTTGAATCAACTGATAAACAGAAAAAACCAAGCGCTATTTTTGAACTATCTGAACAAACAATTTGAGCATTTGATTTTTGATTTTTTGGAGGTGGATGACCATTCGGTTCCCGCAACCCAATCGGTTTTGGCAACTGTTGCATTTAGAAAGAACCTTTTGTCTGCATTGATTTTGGGAAAGGGAAACCGAAAATCATCAGTTTTCAAGTTTTATCAAGCCAAATATCATTTGTCATGGATTGCCAATGTTGGGGATTCGCCGGATAAAAGCAAGAGGGACTTCGCCACTTTGGATGCTCATCTTTCAGAATTCATCGGATTTCTGGATTCCTTGGATCCTAGCTTGGGTCTCAAAATAGGGAAATTGTCTAGGGATTTGTTTTGGTACAAGAAGATATGGGAACAGCCTTTCCCTTTATTTGCAGGCCAAATAACCAAAATAAAGAAAAAAAACTTTTCCTTCGAGACAAGGGACGAAAGGAGCGGAATCCGCAAAGCTTTGCTTCAATCAAAGTATGTTTTGGAAAGACTTTTTAAAGTAGCAAAAAACTCAGAGGAAGATTTCACTGCCGTAAAATCTTCCATACATGAAATTCAAAGAAGGGAATTGAGACAATTTGCCGATTACTTGAGGACGGATGTTACCTATAGAACGGGACAAGCCTACCCTATTGAAATGTCCTTAAAAAAGATATTTGCCCAACATTTGGTACATCCTGAACCTTTGATTGATTTTATAAGGAATAACAAGGGGATGACCCATGAAATAGTTTTTCATTTCAAAAAGCACTTATCCAAGAAAGAGTGGGCCGAAATCTCAAAAAATATTCCGGGAGTTGAGGGAATGGATGGTTTCCCAAAAAATGGGATCACGGATCATCACACAGTTCTGAATAACAGCTTTGATGTGTTGGTTAGTATTTTACGGACCAATAAACCGGATCCTAAACGACTTCGCTTTTACTTGGCAAGGATTGAGTTAGGTGAAAAGGAATTGGATAAATTGAGTACGATGTTCTCCCCTCAAGAAATCACTTCCATTTTTTACGGCAACGATATCAAGCGAATTGACAATGTGAACCGCCTTCTTGAATTGCCGGGTAAATTGCTCAGGTCATCCAGGTTTGACAGCAATTGGCTGAAGGCTGTTTTTGAGGCCAGTATTCATTCCTTTCTCAAATTCGGTGTTTTGGATACGATCTCTGACTTTCCCAAAGGGTTGTTTGACTTATTAAAGGATTCCAAAATTGGGAAACCGGTTTTGATGGCTTTGAAGATTGAGATTTCAGATTTTCCTATGTTGGAGAAACCATTGGAAGAATCCGAGCAGTGGATGATAAGGGAACTGGACGCAGACGGATCCATGCAAAAGAGAGGATTCAATGTTTTCCAGAAAGATAAAACCCCGGGTTACCATCCGATTTCGGACCTTCATTTTTGGGTATCAAGAGGGTATTTACCCTGGTGGTCCAGATTTAAAACCATATGCAATATTTTATTGGATTTGGGACAAAACAAGCTGCCACTCAGCCAATCCCAAGAGGAAAGTCTAGGTTTGTTGTTCATGGATACTGGATTCCTGGACAAGGTTAGTGAGGTGTTTTCCCTATCCGAAATGGGGGAAATTGTCGCTGAATTGGGTAAAAAGGATACATTTCGTCCAATTCAAAAATTCTTTGTAAAATATACTTCCAAGCTTTCACACCACTCAAAGTCAGAGATGAAGACTGAATCCAAGTCCGGATTCCTATCGCCAAAACTGGATGTTTCCACGGTTTCACTTTTCAAGAACATGGATAAAGAGACCTGGATTTTTTCCTACCAAACAGACAAAAGCCTGTTGGATACTACCATTTATCACCAAGAAGATAAGGTGCTTAGCCAAAAATTCTTCAAGGAAGATCCGAGAATCAAAAAGCAAGTCCTTGGATTACTGATGCTTTCTAAATTCATGTATTTTGGCAATTTGAATGCTGTCAAATGGAGGAAAATGGTTTTTGAATTTTCCCTTCAATATTATAGCATTGGATCAATAAGCTACACAGAGAAATTCCATGTGGCATTTTTGATTTTTATCAAAAGGAAATATGCGATTTATAATTGGAAGGGTGTTTTTCAGGCGATTTATCTCCGATCCGAGAAAAAAGAACCCGATGCTGTCCTTCCGCCAGCATTTGTTTTGGAATTTGGTTTAGACAGAAAGACGTTGGCAGTTCAACCTGAAAATAAAGGTGAAGTAGGTGATCAGGTAAGGATTGGCAATGCCGGATTGATATTGGCTTGGCCCTTTCTTACGATGCTCTTTGGAAGGCTTGGCTTATTGGATAAGAATCAATTTGTAGATGAAAAAGCCCAAAACAAGGCAGTTTATCTGCTTCAGTACATGGCTTTTGGACACATGGAATTTCCCGAATATGAGCTTGTATTGAACAAATTATTGGTGGGCCTTCCTGCCAATGTCCATTTGGAGCAGGAAAGTATGCTGACAGAGGAAGAATCAACGCTGATCAATAGTCTGCTCAATGGCATGCTTAATAACTGGGAAAAGCTCAAAAATTCCTCCATTCAAGCCATGCAAGAGACTTTCATCCAGAGAGAAGGGGTCTTGAAATTTGAAAATACCCAAACAAGCTTGAAGGTAGATTCAAAAGGGGTGGACGTTTTGTTGGATTCCATTTCATGGAATTTCAAAATGGTAAAACTGCCATGGATGGAAAAACCACTTCAAATCACCTGGCGCTAAACAATATGGAGATCCAAAAATCATTATTACGGAACGTGAAAAAAATAGGAAAAAGTAAGCCTTTGATCATCCAAATCGTCCTTTTGGGGTTTTTTTGGTTTTCCCCGTACGTGGCATTTGGTCAGGTTGGTCCCACGCGTATCGTCGTGGTTGGGGATTCTATTGAAAAATCAACAAAGACGAGAGAAGGGTTTTTGAATCAATTGGTTCAACCCTTCAGATTGAGGGAGAATAAGAAGGAAAGAATACTGAAATTGATTCGTCAGATTGCCAATTACGGAGACTTGCGCGTGGACTCGACTACAGTCAACAACATCACGAAAGAACTATTGGATCTCACCACAAATTATGAGCTCACCAAGAAAGAGAACCAGGACATTCAGGAAAATATCAAAGGGATATTGAGTGATTTGAAATCAAAAGCACCTAGGCAAGTGATCGATTCCATTCAAAATCAGATTGGTCTGGTTTTGCAAAGCTTGGCGGACGAATCCAAAAAAGAAAGCATTGAACAGCGGAATGAAATTCTAAAAAAACTAAAAGAAATAAAAAATATCGAATTCAAGTGTGGGATAGGGAGTTCTTTTCCCCAGGTGTACCAAATCAACGACAGTACTTTCGTCACCTACCAAAAATGTTTGACCGCAAAAACAAGGGTTTTTGGCTGGTACAATTCATGGGTAAAGGATGCTTATGAAAACTTTAATTATAATTATCTAACCGATATTATTTATCATGGGTATGCATTGGGTCCAAATGGGGAAAACCAAAAACCTGAAGATCTTGAAACTTTAAGAAAGGGGAGTTTTTTCAAGCGGGCTGCGGGAGGCAATGTAGCTTTCTCTTTGTCTGTTTACAGTAAATCAAACCCTGAAATTCAAACTTTTCTAAGGAGTCAATCCGCTCAGAATTTGTTGATCAATCGGATAAAAGAATTGCAGAAATCAATTCCTATCAAGGGCATCAATATTTTTTTCACAGACTTGTCGCCAGGGGAGAAGGATCAGTTTTCCGCATTTATCGCAAATTTAAAAAGCTCGTTTATGAAGGAGAGTGAGACTTTTTTGGTGACAATTACGCTACCGGCTATCGGCGAGTCGAAAGATAGGAAGAGGGCCAATACGTATGACTTTGATCAGCTGAATAAATATGTTGACTTTTTTATGGTGCAGACCAATGAATTGACGGTCTCGCACAGTCTCTTCCCGAGGGCTCCGAGCCCTTTGTTTTCTCCGGAGGGACAGTCTACTGGTTCCATCTCTTCCACCTTGGATTTTTATACCAATGGAAAAGTGATTCCATCTAAACTGGTTTTGACCCTGACCTATTTGGGGATCAGCTGGCGGGTACCGGATTTTTTTGGTGACAGTCCAGCGATCGGGAAGGGGAAATACCATAAGTTTATGGATATTCAAAAGGATTTTAGGAAGTCTGGAGATTTTTTTGAGGGTTCAGTCTATGGGTTTGATCCCGAACAGCTTTCCCCTTATTATAATTATTTCGATGATGGCCAAATGCGAAAAATTTGGTTTGAGGACGGAAACAGCCTTTACCAAAAGTACAACTATGCCCTCGAGCAATCCCTAGGTGGAGTCGCTATTTGGGATTTGGGTTGCGATGACGGTTATTTCGATCTTTGGGATGCTTTGGGTGCTGCGCTTATTGACGTGGATTCCGTGAAGATTTCAGAAAGGAAAGTGACTGAAAGTGAAAAGAAAAAGAGAGCATCATTTTTCGATTATTTGTTGGTTTATTTAAGTGATTTGATGTGGGCAGCACCAAATGATATTTATTTGGGAGATCCTTACAGGGAGGATTGGGATTCTATCAAGGATAGTGAAAAATATTGTCTGATAGATGCGTTCAAGATTTTATCGGGCCGGTATGATCAGTACAAAAGAGATTCTACTCTTCTTACCGATGATCAACGAAAATCCATCCAGCCCATGCTTGATTTGCATACTTCAAATATTTTTGATCGCAACAATAAAGAATATTTCAAGCCATTTATAGTTAAATTATCGGAATTGTTCGAAAGTGATGATAGGGATTCTACTTTTGGAAATACATCTGGAGTGAACCAAGGAAAATATAGGGATATCGAAATAGACCGAGGAAAATACAAGTATTTGGATTCCGAAACCCAATGCTTGTGCATCTATACCCGCTGGAATGCCTATGCGCAATTTCATGGGATAGCGACTTTGGTAATGTTTTGCCTATTTGTTTTACTTTCGCTATTTACTTTTTGGAAAATAATGAAAAAGGGATCGGATTGGCCTTGGAAGGGCCGTTTCCAAACTGTTACTTTCATTTCTTTGGTTTTGACTTTATTGCTGTTTTTGGCCTATCTGTATTTTCAAATTGATTTCCCATATTTTGGGGCAGGAAGTGATGAGGTTCCCATTTTGGTTTTGTTCTTGATTATTTTCTTTGGTTTTGTTTTTGGGATGATCTACCAAAAAATAAAAATGAGTAAGGAATATGAGGTCAGGGATTTGCCGTGATCAAAAAATGTACAGGGTAGAAATGAGAACGATCCTTATCGAAATCAGGTCCTTGGGGGAATTATCCTACCATGGGCCTTTTCGCTCTTTAAAAATGGAGCATCCAATCACCAGGATTTCGGCTTCTGTTTTTTGGACATGATGAAATCAATGATATCATTAGGGGTTTGTGTTTTTGTCATTTTGCCATTCCTCATTATTTCACCTGCGATAGGTCTTTGACCCGAGAATTTTGGGGGATGAACGTGGAAACTGAAGGTAGTATCATAGCTTGGGATGTTCACCAACAATTCGAAGTCCCCATTCTCCCTGCCCGGAATCGACTGCCAAGTGCCATTTTCAATATCAAATTCTTTAACCTGAACACCATGGCCATAATCCATCAGCACTTTGGAGGCCTCTCTTTCTTTTGACTTTGCACTCGCAAGTTCCTTCTTTACATTGACAGCTCCCATCAAATTGGCTACGGTTGGATCTTCGTGGACCTTCTCTACGATTTTATCCACGGAATCGAAATCAACTCCAGATTCCTTTAATTGCTCGAGAACAACAACAGCTTCTTTAAATGCCTCATTAAAGTATCTCGCTGCAATAAAAATGATTCCCGCGCCATCCCCACCAACCTTTACCCGCTGGACAATGATGTTTTTTATCCCTCTTTTATTTGCGGTTTCCATCGTGTTTAGATGCTCGGATTTCATCTGAATGGATTTAGCGCCCATCACATCCGCTTCTTTCTCCAATCCTGCATCGTCGTTGATATGGATGCCTTCTTTCAACTGAAGGGTGGGCTTAACCCTACCTTGTTTCTGTTGGACAACATGCCAGGCTTCATGCGGCAAATGCTTCTCCTGTCCTGGAGCCAAATGGATATCTGTACCTTTTGCATAGGCATGGGCTTGTATTTCAGCTGGTTCGGAGGAATTATAATGCACATTCACATCATCAAGGGAGTGACCGGAAAGATTTTCAACTCCATTTTTTAGATTGTCTGGCAGACCTGTTTTGTTCTCTTTTTTTTGGACCGAAATGGGCTTCATCTGAAGTTCTTCCTCTTCCATTCTTTGCGCAGAATCGAACATTCCCTGCAAGGGCTCTTCTTCCTCTAGCTCTATTCTTTGCGCAGTATCGAACATTCCCTGCAAGGGTTCTTCTTCCTCTAGCCCCATTCTTTGAACAGTATCAAACTTACCCTGCAAGGGCTCTTCTTCCTCTAACTCTATTCTTTGCGCAGAATCGAACATTCCCTGCAAGGGTTCCTCTTCCTCTAGCTCCATTCTTTGGACAGTATCAAACTTACCCTGCAAGGGTTCCATTTCCATTTGGATTCTTGCTTTTTGGACAAGAGGATTGGCATTGATCAAATTTTCAAAGCCTTTCATTTGAAGCGATTGAGCTCCCATGTTTGCCATTTGACCGATTCCAGAAAGCACATTGCTTTCACTGCGCATGTCCTTGAATGGCTTGCTGACGGGCACATTTTTTTTATCTGAGAAGGAAGGGGAAGGGGAAGAGGTCTTTTTGTTGGATGGGATGGATTTGGATTTCATAACAAAATCGTTTAAAAGGGATGATTGACCCAAATGATACAACTAAATATACTGGAAAATATAGCCAAAACCATGCATTTGTTCTTAAATAACAAGGTATTTACCTTGAATAGGTTTTAATTACTAACTTGGTAATTTGGCTCCTTTGACTTTTTAATCCGAATTATGCATTCCGTTTCCAAATAAGATCGAAACTGCAGGAAAATCAGACTAATGGGAGACTAATTCCTGATGCCAATAGGGTGAAGTCAAAAAAACAACAACTAAACGAAAATTAGTTAATTGTAATGTCGAATTGAGTTCCTAATGGATAAAACGGGTTTTGCCTGAATGCTTAGACACCGAAAAAGTAACGTAAAGCTTCTAACTAGAAGCAAGTGAGATGGAAACATGTATTCCGGTTCCTAAAAGGTGTTAAACTGCAAAAAAATCAGAGTTTATTAAGGTATAGTACCGATATTATGAGGTCAAAAACAGCAAAAAAAGACTGATTATAAGGCAATTATAGCGGGGTTGAATTGGGAATGCATCAAACGGGTTTAAAAATATTGAAATTGGAAAATTTAACCCAAATGTTAAAATATGTGAATTATGTAACTAATTTATTTTCTTGTGTAAGAACTCCGTGGGAGATAAAGCAGACATTTGCACGCTGTTAAAAATGCCGAAAGGTTAACGGCAAAAATTAATTATCCAAACTAATATTTATTATGAAATTTTATTTAATCGTATTGACGTCATTGGTTTTAATGACTGGAACTGTAAGTGCACAACATGCCAACATTGGTATCAAGGGTGGCTTGAATCTTTACAATTTGGATTTGGGTGCTGGTAACAGTTTTGATACCAAAGCGGGTATTCATCTGGGCCTATTGGGTCATATTCACTTGGCCAATCAATTTGCATTGCAGCCAGAAATCATGTACTCAGGTCAGGGTGCAAAATTCATGAACGGTGGTGTAGAAACAAAAATTAACTTGGATTATATCAATGTTCCAGTTCTTTTGCAATACATGTTTGACAACGGATTCAGATTGCAAGCTGGTCCTCAAGTTGGATTCTTGTTGGGTGCAAAATACAAGACCAACAACAACTCTGTAGACTTCAAAGACGATTACAAGTCAATCGATTTTGGTTTGGGTTTTGGTGGTAGTTATGTACATACGCCATCAGGTTTTGGTGTTGATGCAAGATACAATCTTGGTTTGAGCAACATCAATGAAAACACCAACACAACTTCTAAAAACAGAGGTTTCCAATTGGGAGTGTTTTACCTTTTGGGACACAAATAATCAACACAACATTTTTTAAAAAAGGGGACAACTGATTCAGTTGTCCCCTTTTTTTTACTGATGCTCGTCTCTTAAGAGATCATTCACCGTTTTCACTGGATTGAAGGTGATCAAGGGCACTTCTACAAAAACCGTATTCCAGCCAGCCATTGCCCCGTTCCAAAGTCCAGGGAGCTCCTGTGCTTTAAGATCTCGGCCACTTTTTGACTTTTCAGTGATGAAACCTGTCCTCATGTCCCTAAACTTGAGCAAATCAAATTTATTTCCCCGGTAATCTTTTGTTGCACACACCAAATCCACTGGATTGAAATGTGTTGAGGATTGAAAAATTTCTTTTTGATTGGGTTCGTCTGTATTGATTTGCGCAGTTTCGGCGATTTGAAGGGAGAGAGAGAGGTCATCCTCTTGGATCCAAAAAGGACCACCACCGGGTTCACCTGTATTTTTCACCATGCCACATACCCTAATCGGCCTGTCAAGTTTGTTCTGGAGATATCGTCCTTTTTCTTCGACTGGCATGGCAGAATAATGTGAAGGGATTTTCCCACCCATCATATCGCCAAATACATTTTCCGCAAAAGACACTGATTCTTGGTCTATGGCGTCTTCCAGTTTTGTCAAGGCTTCAAAAACCTCCCCCTGGATTTCCATCAATAGTCCGCCAATGGCAATTTTATAATCTTTGGTAGTACCTTTCAAGCGATCAGGCACGACATTGTCAATGTTTTTGATGAAAATCAAGTCCCCATCTATTTCGTTGAGGTTTTCAAGTAAGGCTCCATGACCTGCGGGTCGAAAAAGTATGCTTCCATCCTCTTCCAAAAATGGGCTATTGTCCATGTTGACGGCGATGGTATCTGTTGATTTTTTTTGCTGGGAGTATTTGACTTCGAATTTCACTCCGTATTCCTTTTCCAGTTTGGGTTGGATTTCGGCCACTTCAGCTTTGAATTTTTCTTCGTGTTCTGGAGAAACGGTAAAATGTAAACGGACCGTATTGTCTTTTCCCAGACCATACAGGACACCTTCCACAAAATGCTCATAAGTTGGGCTGCGATCATGATCTGGATAATGATGGAATTTCAGGAGTCCTTTGGGAAGGTTTCCATATCCCAAACCTTCGTCATTGAGCAAGTGCGCGACGATCTGTTTGTAATCCTTTAGGGACAAAGCCTTTTTGATGCTTGAATCTGATTTTTGGAGGCTCAGGTCCAAGTCTCTGAAAAAGGCAAATTTTTGGATGTTGTCAATGAACTTCTGCGTGAAAGGGCTTTTGGAAAGATCTCCATCGCCTTCCAGAAATGAAAACAGGTCCTTAAACATTCTTGATGCTGCACCACTTGCAGGTACAAATTTGACAATCGCTTTTCCTGCAGCTTTGGCCGGATAGCGATCTTGGAAATGCTTAATTTCAGAATCTGTCAAGGATTTGATGCCATTACCAATCGTCGCGGCCGAGACAATGGGTAAAAATGGAAAACCTTCCTCAAAATTTTTGATTTGTGCTTTGACTTCATTGATGGGCATTCCTTGATTCTGTATCTGCTGCTCTAAAGATGTGTTCATGTTTTTAGGTTTATTGAAATTGAAAACCTTAATATAGAGATTGAGGCTGGTGTTTTAAAACATCCACGAAGATATTTGCTCAGATTTCTGCTCTCATTTGAATGTGCTTGGGGGCTTCACTTTAGGCTTTCTTTTGCCCTTACCATGGCAAAAGGATTTTTTACAGTGAACAGGGTTCCCTCGAGGTGCAATTCATCGAAATTCGGCGCATGAAAAATTGGATTTTCATTCAGGTAGGGGAGTGTAAAGGGGCCCAAACACACTTGGTTTTTTTTATATTAGGGAAAATACGATTTTTTCTCCGGGTCTTTTTTGGGACAAAACATTGAGCGAACTGTCGCAGACATGAAGAATCCGCGGATAGCCTCCCGTCACCTGGGCATCCCGCATCAAGACAATGGGTTTTCCAGAAGGAGTGAGTTGGACTGTTCCGGGGTAAACAGGAGCGGTAAGAATTTCCGAAAGTGTGTTGATGACCGCTTCATTGAGGTGAATACCCATTCTGTTTTGCAATTTGGACAGGGTAAAGGGCTTTTGGGTCAGAATCTCCTGCTGACTCTTGGTCAAGAATCTCCATTCCGGTCCCTTGAAAACCTGTATCGTGTCGGTCCCAAACCAATCGGCTTTGATTTTGGCATAGGAATTAACGGGAACAAAGGGTTTTGGATCACTGAGGTAAAAAAGTTTGTCTCCTTTGGAAATTTTAGACTTTCTGGTAATTCCATCATAAAAGCTTCTGCTACCACCGATCAATTCTGATTCAATCCCCCCTTTGATCCCCATATAGAGCCATTGGCCTTTTTCAAATCTGATCACTTTGACTCTGTCTCCAGCCTTGATTTGAAGGATTTTACCCATGGGCACTTCCACGCCGTTTTGTGTAATCACCGCAGTAGCACCTGTGAATACGATTTGAGTTTCCGATTCAAATCCCATTTCCGGACCCATCAGCGTCATTTCCAAACAAGCGGATCCTTCTTGATTCGAAAGGATTTGATTGGCTTTGAAATAGGAAAATTGATCCATGGCACCGGCGTAAGGGATGCCAAAATGGGACATCATCTTCCGTCCCTGATCTTGGACGGTAGTCAAAATCCCTGGTTGGAAAAAAGTTATTTGTCCGGGTTCCTTAATCATGCTGCCATTCGTAATGTGGATTTGGAACTTGCTCTTGCAAAAATTTAAATTTTTCGACCGAAATGGGCTCAAATTTCACCTCATCTCCGATCTGGGGTTTGGTGGGGATTTTCTGTCCAATATCAAAAAAAGACAAGGGGCTTCTTCCGATAACTTGCCAGCCACCGGGGCTTTCGCAGGGATAAATCCCGGTTTGCTCGCCTCCGATGGCGACGGATCCTGCCTTGATCATCCTGTCAGGACTGGATTTTCTAGGCGTGTAAAGCCCTTCATTAAGTCCGCCCAGATACATAAATCCTGGCAAAAAACCATAAAAATGCAGCAAATAGGGTCTTTCAGAATGCAATTGAATGACTTGGTTTTCCGTCATATTATGGTTTTCGGCCACAAATGACAGATCCTTTGCAAATGGTTTTTCATAACAAACCGGCACAATCCAACAACTGCCTTGATAGGTATTATCATCGGCCTTGATGGAAAGCAGGTGGTGAAATACAATATCCCACTCGTATAGGTGGGTTTTGTCTAGAAATGCTAAGGACAGGGTGTTGAAACCCAATCTTGCCTCTTCCAGTTTTTTGCCATAATGCTTCTCCAAAAAATCCTTCCATGCCAGTTGCTCGAACAATATATCCTTGGAAATTTTGGCGGGCCAGGAGATCTCTATAAGTTTTGGATGAACAATGAAAAAAGTTTTTTCCATAGCTTAGCTGTCAAATTCTTCAGTGATGCTTTTTAAAATTTCAAGGGCATTTGGATTGTCTCCATGAATGCACAAAGTATCTCCTTGAGCGGGGATGAATTTTCCTGTGTTGCTTCTAACTTTCCCTAAATTGACGATGTTTTTTACCTGATTCAATACCTCTTTCGGATTTGTCAGCAATGCATTTGGCAAGGATCTGGGCAATAAAGAAAAATCCTCTTGATAAGTCCTATCCGCAAACAATTCCACTTTGATGTTGAGGTTCTCTTTTACGGCCCTTGCAAAAATCTCGGATTTAGGTGGACAGTATAAATAGGAATCAGGGAAATTGTCTTTTATTAAACGGACCATAAGGGCAGCGGTTTTTGGATCTTTTGCAGCATGGTTATACAATGCTCCGTGGGCTTTGATATGGTACATTTTCATTTTCAGCCCATCACAAATAAATTTGAATTCTTTGATTTGATCCAGCAAGGATTGGTACAATTCCTCTTCCTCGATCTGGATCAGAACCCTTCCAAAATTGATTTTGTCGGGAAAGGAGGGGTGCGCACCTACTTTTACACCAAGTTCCTTTGCCAACAAAAGGCTTTGCAGCATGCTCTCTCCATTTCCGACGTGGCCTCCGCAAGCGATGCTGCAGCTGCCTAGAAAAGGCATCAACAATGCATCATTTCCCATGCCTTCCCCAAGGTCACAGTTCAGGTCAGGAATCAGTTTGTTTTGTGACATTGCTTTTGCGTTAGATCAAAAATAACAATTCTCAACTTTAAAATTCACTTGGGAAATAATGAAGAAATGACCAATTGTTTTCTGGCAACAATGAAATTTAAAAAAGCAAGATAACAGCTGAAGCGCAATATTTGGGCTTTTTATGGATAACAATTTGAAAATAAAGAGAACAGAACGTTTTATTTTGGCTGAAAAAGGGCTTGGATCTGGTTGGCTTTGGATTAAACCCATTTTAAGCAATACCAAATCAATATTGTAATTGACAGAAAATCAATTCGTTTTGACTATTAATGACTCCGTCTTTTAGGTGTGATAAATTATTATCTCAAGTATTTGATTTTCTTTCAGTTTCAATCCCATTTGGAAACCTATTGCATATTCCATCTAACTTATGATAGGGCAGTATTTAATTCATCGGCTGACATATTCAGTGATTTCATCTTTTTTTTAATTGATGCAATCATTCGCTCTTTCATTTCTTTTTGGTATTGGTCTAAATTCCCAGGCTGATATCTTTCT